>CAMHMM010000086.1 GCA_946186215.1 uncultured Ruminococcus sp.
TTATCGGGATAATCGACGATTCTCCCGCCACCAAATTCACCGACCTGTTTATATATCACAATGATTTCGGCGCGACCAGAAGCTTTTCCTACGGCGACGGGTACTATATGTACCTGTGCGACAACGGGATGATAAGGACAGACAGCTGGTACGGCTCGGAGACCAAGATCGAATACATGAAGTATGATCCCGAGAATAATTCATTCCCGATACAGGAGGTCACCGAGGAGCCCGAGCCGATGAAATTCGAGCTTCGCCCCTTTGAGGATGTAAAGCTGGAAAAATAAGCCGGAGCACAAACCGGCGGATCCTCCAGTCTGATACGGGAGGATCCTGATAATTACAGGAGAGATATACAATGTCAGAGCTTTTTATTGGTTTTATTTTTATCGTGGGAATGATGGTCGCCTTATCACTTATCCAGTTTCATCAGGCACGCAAGCTCAAGGCAATGAAAGCCAGATGCACGGTAAGTGTGCCCGCAGAATGCACATATGTGGATGTGCGCAGGCAAAACAGACACTGGTCGTGCAATGCAAGATATTCCTTTGAATATATGGGGCAGCGCTGCAGAGGCAGCAATAATGTATGGGGCACAAAGCGCTTTGGTACCATAAAGCCCGGCGAAAAAACAGAGCTGCTCATAAACCCCGACTGCCTGCCCGATGATGTTTTCGATCCCATTGCAGAGGATGCGCTGCACCATGCCAGCGTCGGTGCGGTGCTTTGTCTTGTTGGCATAATCCCGCTGGTGATGCCGATCATATTTATTTACGCAGCACCCTACATCATGCCCCTTCTGTCACACTGAGCAGACGGCACGGAAAGCACAATGGTGAGCAAAATGATAAAATTACTTAAAGCACTCGGAAAATTACTGCTCGGAATACTGGCAGTTATAATTTTGTTCTTTGCCTCGGTATTTATATATCACAGGGTAATGCTGGAAAAGGAAAAGCCGCTTCTGGAGCAGCCATTAGGACAGCTCGTTGAGGTAGACGGTCACAATATGTGTGTTTATACCGAAGGTGAGGGTGAGCACACGCTTTTGTTCCTGTCGGGCAGCGGGACTGCTTCCCCGATACTTGATTTCAAGACGCTGTACAGTCTCCTCGGTGATGAATATAAGATAGTCGTAATCGAGAAATTCGGCTACGGCTTTGCCGATGTGGTGGACGAAGAACGCTCCTTTGATACGATACTCAGACAGGACAGGGAAGCGCTTGAAAAGGCAGGCATCTCAGCTCCGTTCATACTCTGTCCTCACTCCATGTCGGGGCTTGAAGCGATAATGTGGGCGCAGAACTATCCCGATGAGGTGGATGGTATTATCGGGCTTGATATGGTAGTGCCGAGAAATTACGATGACTTTAATTTTGACGGCGTAATGCAGTATGAAAAGCTTGCCGCTGCGGCAAGAGAAATGGGGCTGATACGCTTTTATTACACTGACACCTCACTTCCCGCAGGTCTGACACAGGAAGAAAAGGATATCTATAAAGCAATAGCCGCCAAAAAGGCAGTAAATATCGACATAATCTATGAGGGTATGGAAATACCCGCTGCCTGCAGTGAGATAGACAGCAAACCCGTACCCGATGTTCCGACTTTGCTGTTTGTTTCGGACGGCACAGAAACACAGGCTGAAAGCTGGATAAAAAGGCAGCATGACTATGCCGAATCTCTCACGGGGGCCGAGGTGATCGAGCTTGACTGCGGCCATTATGTACACAATCACAAGCCGGAGCAGATCGCAGAAAATATACGGAAATTTACCGATATGCTGTAAGGGATACCGGTTATGAAAAAAGCACTTAAAATAACGGGAAAAATCCTTCTTGCGGTACTGATACTGTTTGTTTTATTCCTGACCGTTATAAAGATATGGGATGAGATCGCCAGAAGCAATGAAAAAGAGCTGCTCAAAGATCATCCCGGGCAGTCGGTCGAGGTGGATGGCCGTTTCATGAACATATACACCGAAGGCAGCGGCGGGCATACGATAGTGCTGATGTCGGGCTGGAAGGTACCTTCACCTATATATGATCTCAAACCGCTGTATACGAAGCTGAGCGATGAAAACAGGATAGCTGTTATTGAAAAATTCGGCTACGGTTTCAGCGATGAAACTGACACCGACCGCAGTCTTGACACCATACTCCGACAGGACAGGGAGGCTCTTGAAAAAGCTGGCATCGAAGCGCCCTATGTGCTGTGCGCTCACTCCATGTCGGGGCTTGAAGCTGCCCTGTGGGCGCAGAAATATCCCGATGAAGTCGAGGCCATAATCGGGCTGGATATGTCGATGGCGGGTGCCTTTGATCCTGCGGAGGCTGCAAAGGAGTTTCCCGCTAAAATAAGGATGGACAAGATCGGGGCGTTCCTCGGTATCAACCGTCTTCTTATGAATATCAGCGGATTTGAAGGGCTTTCCGATGAAGAGATCAGGCTGTATAAGGCCGTGGGCTGCAGTAATATCGGCAATGAAACTGCATCCCGCGAATCGGAATACATACCCGAAGGGATAAAAGAGATAGAAGCCGCTCCGCTGCCGTCCGTTCCGACAATACAGTATGTGTCGGGAGTGAACCGCGATAACGGGATGTGGGTGAATGCTCATAAAGAATTCGTTGAAGCATCGGTAAACGGCAGATTCGTTCAGCTCGACTGCGGTCATTATGTACATCATTATGAACCGGAGAGAATAGCTGCGGATATAAAGGAGCTTATCGCGGAGCTTGACGGACAAAGCGGGGAAACAAATGAAGAAGGTACTTAAAGTATTCGGCAAAATATTGCTCGGAATACTGATAATTATAGTTGTGTCGCTGGCGGCGCTGTTTATCTATCACAGGGTAATGCTCTCAAAGGAGGATAAACTGCTTGCAGGCTATCCCGGGCAGCGCGTTGATGTAAACGGCCACGGCATGAACATATTTTCCGAAGGCGAAGGCGGGCACACGCTGGTATTTCTTTCGGGTGCGGGGAATACCTGCCCTGTAATGTCCTTCAATGAGCTTTACAGCAGGCTGGACGACAATTACAGAACGGTGGTCATCGAAAAATTCGGTTACGGTATGAGCGACATAGTTGATACCGAAAGGGATTACAAGGTCATGGTCGATGAATGCAGAGAGGCACTTTCAAAGGCGGGCATACAAGCGCCGTATATCCTCTGCCCTCATTCCAAATCGGGACTTGATGCGCTTATCTGGGCGCAGAGCTATCCGGATGAGATAGCGGCGATAGTCGGTCTGGATATGGCATTTCCGGAAAGCTACGCGGGCATAGACTTTGAAAACCGACAGGACAGCACCTCTGTTATGGATATTGCAAAGAATACGGGCATAATAAGACTGTTCCTCACAGACAGCTCTCTGCCCGACAGATATACAACGAATGAAAAGGCGCTGATAAGAGCCCTGACCGTAAGGAAATACAACAACCGTGTCTTTATCAGCGAGATTCAGACCATTCCCGCAGCGGCTGAAATGATAGAGGAGAGCGCCAAGCCGCAATGCCCCATGCTTCTGCTGCTCTCCGCAGGTGAGGGCACAGGGATGGATACAGACACCTGGCAGGGCTTTGCCCGCGACTATACCGCAGACATGGAAAATATATCCCTCATCCGTTTTGACTGCACACATGACGGGATAGTTTATGATGATCCCGATGAAGTTGTGAAAGATATAGACGAGTTTATCCGCAGTATAGAATAACGATCATTTATTTACAGCCAAAGCGGCCGCAGTGAGAGTTTTCCCTCACTGCGGCCGTTTTGCATTAAGTCTGCGAACCGCGGACATATGCGATAAGCTCTGCGATATTTTTCCTGTCGGTAAAGTCCACAGGCGTATCATAGGCATCAAGCATTCCCTGTTCGTCCTCTGTACGCTCTTTTGTTTTCTGGAGTTTGACTTTAAGCATTTTCATCAGCACCTTGTCACTGGCAGTCAGCCTGTCAAAATCAAAGCCTCCACGCAGATAGAAATACCCGATAGTTTTCTGTTGTTCGGCTGTCAGCACCCTGTCCCAGAAAACTTTCATTTCATGCTCTCTGCCGGGATTTGAGCCTACCGCAAACAAAGCTATCTTCTTACCAGACAGCTTATCAAGGTTTTTTGTGATGAGCTTGCCGCCGTTAAACCCGCCTGCGTACATTCCGCCGCCGTAGATGATCGTATCATATCCCGAAATATCGGAAAGCTCAGGATTTTCCTTAATATCACAGCCAAGCTCCTCTGCTATCCACTGTGCATATTTTTTTGTGTAGCCCGATTTTGATCTGTAAGCAACTATTGTTTTCATGGTATTCTCCTTATCCTATGGTCATGTAAAGCTTTTTTGCGAGTACTGCCCCGTATATCCCAAGTGCCGTGAATATCGCAGATTTTGTTATGATAGCGGGCAGCGGAAGATCAACGCCCGAAATAAGCTGCACGGCTGTCTGGAATATCATCATCACGCCCACTATCACGATACCCGCCGAAAGAACTGACAGCAGCACTGTTCCGAATGAACTGCGTTTTTTCAGCAGATACAGGCATATGAATGCCGTCGGACTGATCATACCCATATCAAGGACATATGTTATTTCCGTTGTGTAGACCTCTATCAGCTGCAGCCGTCCGCTTGTAAATGACGAAATGATGTCGGGAAACCACGCTATAAAGGTCGATACCCCCGAAAGCAAAAGAAATATCGTACAGGCTTTTCCCGCAAGGATATCGGGTACGCCGAAATGCTCCTTTGATACACCGTATATCCCCGTGATAAACCCGTAGAATGTGCATACAAACAGTGCAAGATACACAAGGAACAGTGCGTTATAAACAACGCCGAAGCACAGGCTCGCCGCATAGTACAGCAGCCATGCAAGCGCAGATACAAGCAAAAGGCGGCTTTTTTTGCTTTGCTTTTTCAGATCGTATATTATTGAAAATACCGTCAGCGGAACACCGACAAACAGCATACACATATCACTGCCGATCTGTATGGTCGCCTTGAAAAAGCTGTCACGGGCATATATCCCGCTGCCCCACATTTTTATCGTTTCCCCGTACTGATTTAATGTATAAAATGTCTTTGAGCAGTCCCATGAAAACACTCCGGACAATGCTGCGATGAACAGAAGTACGGCGGCAGCAGCGGATAATATATGTATCCCCCTGATATTACGCATCGTTTTCCTCCCTGAGTTCGCTCAGCCTGTCACACAGCTTTGCAAGAGCTCTGCAATAAACAGCCGTTTCCTCATCATCAAGGCAGTCAAACAGCTTGTATACGAACTGCTCGTTCTGCCCTGCTTTTTTGGTGCGGATATGGTTTGCCGCTTCGGTCTTTACAAGGCGTATGGCGCGTTTATCCTTCTTGTCGGGCACGACCTTGAGAAAACCCTTGTCCACAAGGCGGTCAACTATCTGGCGCATACTCTGATGCGTCACACCCGACAATTCGGATATCTGCTTTAATGTGGGCGGCTCGGGGAATGCGTCTATCATGGTTATCGCCAGCCACTGCTTTGCGGTGATATCCTCCAGCCCGCTGTCCATAATGGCCTGCAGGCGGTTGGCGCATATGAAAATATTGACATAGGCTATGAAGCGCGGATCCATATGTTCAAAGTCGTACATGATGCTCTCCTTATATGCAGTATATTACCTATATAGGCAGTATACTACATATATCCGGACTTGTCAATACATAGCACGATAATCAGCATTATAAACAAAAAGCCCCCCGGGATGGGGGACTTTTATGTTCTGTTCGGTCATGGCTCAAAGCACCACTGTATGCTGTCAAAATCATTGTCGTATACATAGACCTCGGCAATATCGGTCGTTCCTGCTCCGTTAAGATTTTTGGCGTAAAGACTGAGCATACAGTCAGAACTGCCTACAAGCGTTTCGCCTTTGTAATACAATATCTTGATGGTAGAAAAATATCCAAGAGCATCATCAGTCTGTTCTATCGTAAGATACAAATTTGAACCGTTGACATTGTACTTTGTGACCTTGGCGGCGTTTCTTGCTCCGTCCAGATTATAGGTGTCATAGCTTGCCTCGGCAGTGTAGTTGCCGTAAATGCCGTCATCTCCCGATATATCATCATAGGGAAAAGTAAAATCAAAAAAGTTGTTCTGTCCGGCAGTCAGCTTTATCGTATCGGTGCTTTTGCCCAGAATATTGCCGTCAGAACCGTATATTATCATAGTCCCGCTGACAGTCACATCCTTTTTTGCCGTGACCTTCTCTATAAAATGGACATTGCCTATGATTATGCCTGCATAATTATCTGCATAGCATTCTTCGGCTGTAAGATCGTAATACTGGTTGCTTTTGAAGCTGTCTATTCTGGCGGGCTCTGTTGGCAGAGCGGTTGTGGCGGCAGTCGTTGTAGTCGCTGCGGTCGTTACCTTAGGCTTGGGAGCGGTCGTTGTCGCCTGTGTGACCTGCGGCTCTGTCAGGAGTTCCCGTGTCTGTGTGGTCGTTGTGATATCAGCGGAGGGAGCTGACAGCTTTGGGCCGCAGGATGACAGGATCAGACCGCATATCGCTATAATAATGAATTCTTTACCTTTTTTCATATGCACCTCATATCTGGTTCAGGTCTTCTTTTCCTTTGAATACTCAACGGCAAATGCTCCCACATCGAGAGCTATTATAAGAATGGCATCGGTGGGGAATCCGACTATTGCCGGAAGCTGGAGCGCTCCGACGACAACAAGTGCTGCTGCGCCGAGATAGAACCATTTTATTTTTGAGAACACACCTATAAAGCCGCACACGCAGCTTATAACACACATTGTAAGATAAGGGCGGATATAGCTTGAAGCTATCATTCCTCCCAGTGCCTCCCATCCGTTTGAGGATGAGGAGGCACTTTGCATATTGGAATACACCCCGAAGGAGTATATTGCAGCTGCTACGGCAGATATCACTCCCAGAACGGGGAGCTTTTTCTTTTCAACCGTGGGCTTTGTGTCGAGGTTGGTAATGCCGCCGGGCTTTACTATTTCAAACTGACACGACGGGCAAACATGCTTATCTGTTTCATAACCGCAATTAGGACAGCGCATATCATCAGTTCTCCTTTCATATCCGGAATGATCTGTAATTCGTAAAATTTTCACGCCCTTATATAAGGAGGCAGACATCGGCTCCCGCAATAAGTGCTGATATTATTTTACCACAAATAAAAGTGCTTTTGTGGGAAATCCACTGATATGATATGGTACTCCACCGAAATAGTACCGCCATGTGGTAAAATACGGATATGGATAAAAAGGAGAAAACGATGGATTTTGGTCACAGACTGAAGGAACTGCGTCAGAATGCAAGGCTTACACAAAAGCAGCTTGCTCAGAGAGTGGGAGTTTCCAAGTCGGTCATATCATACTACGAGCTGGGAGAGCGTGCGCCCTCGCCTGATGTGCTTATCCGCTTTTCAAGGATATTCGGGATAAGCACGGACGAGCTTCTCGGTATCGGCAGGCATAGCGCTCTTGATACCGAAGGACTCACAAAGGATGATATAGACCTTTTGCTTGCTGTCATAAGGCATTTGAAGGATAAAAACGGGATCACAGCGGGAAAGTGAGATCTGCATAAACCAGACGGGGAGAGGGTGCGGACAAAATAAAAAAGCCGGTCAGAAGACTGGCTTTTTTATTTCGATCTGTCATAAACTTTCATTTGCGGCTCGGAACTTTAAAATGTAAAAAGGTAACAGTCAGTTTGTTCGTAACCAACCCCACCGCCTCGCTTCTCTCGGCACCTCACTAAATTTGCCTTGCCGACCGGACAGACACAAACTCAGACTATCCAAAAGTTTCGAGCCACAAAGTCCGTTACACTTCAAATGAGAGTACGAGAGGGTGCAGGCTCAGCCTGCCTTGCCTCCCCTTTCAGGCATAAGCGCACACTTAAGCAAAAAAAGCGCAGACTAAGCAGTTTTGGGATGCG
>CAMHMM010000087.1 GCA_946186215.1 uncultured Ruminococcus sp.
TTTGTTTGTCTCGCCCTTTCATTTGGTCAGTCACCTGCTCTCATATTCGTCAACCTCTCCAATAAATTTGTGCAGTCGGCAAGGCCGACAGCTACCCGGCGACGAAACGCCGGTGTTACCCGTGCGTTATTTTGCAGGGAAACGAATTTTTGTGGCTCGGTTCGTTAGTGACCCCCACCACCACTGCCTGAAGGCGGGCAGGCTCTGCCTGTACTATAAAATAATATTAGGTATAAAAGCTTCGAGCCACAAATGAACGATTCCGCACAAAATAGCGAACGATTAGCTGTCGGCCTTGCCGACTTTGCCCGCCGTCTTGACAAAACGGAGGATTTGGGATAGAATATAATCAGCGGAACGGAGGGGTATAATGGATAATTATAAAGTCCTGATGATAGACGATGACGAAATGATCGCACAGGCCACCGCGGAATATTTCAATATGTTCGGGATGAAAACGGCCTATGTCACAAGCTATGAGGACGCGGTGGACTTTCTTGACAAAAACACTGTATCGCTCATGCTGCTTGATATAAATTTAGGTGATAAATCGGGCTTTGATCTTTGTAAAAAGGTCAGGGAAAATTACGATATGCCCATACTTTTCATCAGCGCACGCACAAGCGACGACGATGTGCTCATAGCGCTGAATATCGGCGGCGACGACTATATCAAAAAGCCCTATACCCTGAGCATACTGCTCGCAAAGGTGAAGACCGTACTGGCACGGTATGAAAAAGCAAAGGCAGGACTTGCCGCAGCTGAGATACGCGAGCCGGCACAGATCGAGGGGCTCGTAAAACTGCGAGACAATATCAGCCTCGATACCAATATACATAAAATACGAAAAGGCGACGAGATCGTAAATCTCAAAGCGATGGAGTATAAGCTTTTGCATTATCTTCTTTCAAACGCGGGCAGAGTGGTCACAAAGGACGAGCTGCTGAAAAGCGTCTGGGATGATGAATTCATCTGCGAGGGCACGATCGCTGTGCATATACGCCATCTGCGCGAGAAGATCGAAAAGGATCCGAAGGATCCCGCGCTTATCAAAACTATCTGGGGTGTTGGCTATATCATGGAAGAACAAGCCTTATGAAAAACTACTACAAATTTGCCGTATTGCTTATCATCCTGTTTGCCGCAGGCATCGCAGCGCTTGCCGCAGCCACAGCGAAAACATCCGACTATTCTGCAAACGAACAGGATGTGGTGCTGCTAAACGAGATCGCACAGACAGTCGGGCAGCACCCGGATGAGCCCGATGTCATTTCCGGTATGGGCAGCGGCAGTGATTTTATAATACTCGATACCCAGGGCAACACCGTCTATGACACACGAAGCAACGGTGAGCACATCACCGTGGAAACAGCGATAAAAAAGCGATATCCTTATAAATATATCATATCGGACGGACATATCACCGGGAGCGTTATCCTCATCGACGACGGCATGAAAGGGTTTTACCGGATACGGACGGGGCTTATCGCAGGAGCGGTGATATGCGCGGTCATAATTGCTGCAGGAATGCTGATCTTCGGTGTGTATATCGAAAAGAATATCGTAAAGCCATTCAGGAATATGCAGGATTTTGCAGGGCGCGTGGCAGAGGGCGATCTTTCAAAGCCGCTGACTATGGACAGCGGGAATATGTTCGGCGCATTTTCCGAAAGCTTTGACATAATGCGCGAGGAGCTGCTCCGTTCAAGGGAAAGGGAGCTTTCACTCCAGAAAAAGGAACGAGAGCTTGTAGCATCACTGAGCCACGACCTTAAAACTCCCATCACGGGGATAAAGCTCACCACGGAGCTGCTGAAAGCGCGTTATTCAATGAACGGCGACAGTCCGGACACTGTGCAGAAGCTCGACAACATCTATAAAAAGGCAAGCGAGATAGATACCCTTGTGACCGATCTGTTCTCATCCACGCTTGAAGAGCTGGGCGAATTCAGGATCGTCTGCAGGGACGAAAATTCAGCAGTGATCGGGGATATCATCCGCAAATACGACGATAAAGCCCTTGTGATTCCCGCATCAATCCCGCAGGTGCTTATAAATGTCGATGCAAGGCGGCTCTCGCAGGTGATCGGCAATATCATCTCCAACTCATACAAATACGCGGGAACGAATATCGATGTATCCTACCGCGTAATTGAAGGCTTTCTTGAAATGAGCATACAGGATCACGGCCCCGGCGTTCCGGAAAGCGAGATAAATCTTATCACAAACAAGTTCTATCGCGGCAGCGGCGCGGGAAATACCGAGGGCAGCGGCCTCGGGCTGTACATCGCACGGATGCTCATGGAGAAAATGGACGGCGAGCTGCTGCTCTCCTCGGATGGAGACGGACTGCGCATCACGCTCCTTATACCGCTGAGTTAAAAAGATTCCGATCCACTAATGAGCCGTGACAGAACCCCTCCGCCTCACTATGTTCGGCACCTCCCCTTTCAGGGGCGGCAAGGCATTATTAAGTGTGGTCATGCTTAAAACAGTGCTTTCATTATGGTTTCGAGCCACTAAAGCTCGTTCCCCGACAAATGAGAATACGGGCGGGTGCAGGCTCTGCTTGCCTTGCCTGCCGAGCCACAAATGAACGAGTCCGCACAAAAAAACGAACGAATAGCTGTCGGCCTTGCCGACCGGGTGGGTGCAGGCCTTGCCTGCCGAGCTACAAATGAACGACTTCACACAAAAAAGCGAACGAATAGCTGTCGGCCTTGCCGACCTGTTAAGAATTTGACAAGAATTTAACAGGACTCTGATAAGGATTTATTTTTCAAAGTCATATATAATACTATCATAAGATACTTTATAAGCGATCTGAAAGGTAGTGTTATATATGGCTTCTGTTTTGCGTACCGAAAAGCTGTGCAAATCGTTTTCCAACGGCGGAGTGCAGCAGCATGTAATAAAAAATCTTGATCTGGCGATCGAAAAAAGCGATTTCACCATTATCATGGGCGCATCGGGTTCCGGAAAATCCACTCTGCTCTATGCTCTTTCGGGGATGGATAAGCCTACAATGGGCAAGGTCTTCTTCGGCGATACTGAAATACAGGGCTATTCCAATGATGAGCTTGCGGTGTTCAGACGCGGCAACTGCGGCTTTGTGTTCCAGAGCGTGTATCTTCTTGAAAACCAGACCGTGCTCGACAATGTGCTCACAGGTGCGTTCATCGTGCAGAAAAACTCCACCGAGGCAGTAAGCAAGGCAAAGGAACTGCTAAAAAAAGTCGGGCTCGCAGAGGATATGTGGAACAAATACCCCAATCAGCTCTCAGGCGGTGAGGCGCAGCGCGTGGGCATCGTAAGAGCAGTAATAAACGAACCAAAGATACTCTTTGCGGATGAGCCCACAGGCTCACTCAATTCCGCATCGGGCAAAGAGGTGCTGGATATATTCACAAAGGTGCATGAGAACGGGCAGAGCATCGTAATGGTAACACATGACCTGAAAACGGCTCTGCGCGGCACAAGAGTGATATACCTGCGCGACGGCAATGTAGTCGGCGAGCATAAGATGTCGAAGTACGGCACAGATGATGATGCAAAGCGCCGCAGTGACCTCACGGCATTCCTTGAACAAATGGGGTGGTAAGATGCAGACTAAGAATATATTCAGACTGGCTCTGTTCAATCTTAGAAAGAACAGGCGCGAGGCGGTCGGCATAGCTATTCTTACGCTCATAACCGCATTTCTGCTCTCTACCTTTGCGGCGAATATCACAGGTATCAGCGAGGCCTTTGACAAGAGCTTTGACGAGTCGGGATGCAAAGACAGTGCGATCGTGATACAAAAAAATTACCGTGATGAACATCTTGCTGCTCTCAATGAGTTTGACGGCATAAAGGATGTAACAGCAGCAAAACCTCTGTTACTGGTCTCCGGAATGGTCATCGATAGTGACGGCAATGGCAAAAGCTCATACAGCCTCTGGTTTCTGACAGAGACTGAGAACAGGGAATTTGAAGACTTTGTAAAAGGACACAGCCTTTCAGAGGATGAGATAGCCGCACTTGAACACCCTGTATGGCTGCCGGAATATTTTGAAATAACTGCAAAATTCGCCCCCGGTGATACATTCACCATTCTCAATGGCGGAAAGCAGTACCCCTTTACCATAGCAGGCTTTTACAATGCAGGACTTTTTTCGGATACCGGTATGGGCTTTACCTGTATCATCTCCGAGGATGACAAGCTTTCTCTTGCACCTGTGCTGGAAGAATATAACGCCCTGATTTTTAACCGTGATGCAGAAAACAATTTTTCCTGGCAAGAATATAACAAAGTCTGCAGGGAGCGCACAGGCGAGAGCTTTTTAGCCTGGTCTGTTACCAGGGTCAGCGTTAAAAACAATGTTCTTCAGTTTCTCAATATTTTTCTTTACATAAGCGGTGCGTTGTCGCTGGTGACACTGGCTGCCTCCCTGTTTATGATAAGGCATAAGATATCAAAGGATATCGAGGATCAGATGCAGCAGATAGGAGTGCTTGAAGCACTGGGTTATACCAGCCGTGAAATATCCCTCTCATATGTGTATGAGTATGTGATAACAGGCGGTATCGGCGCTCTTGCCGGCGGCATAGCAGCTGTGCTGTTCACTCCCGTCATGAATTTCATGACCATATCCATGATGTCAAGAACGGTGCATAACAAGACAAACTTTGCAGCTATAATAATTGTGACAGTGCTCACAGTGCTTGCAGTAATACTCTTTGCGCTTGCAAAGGCCGGCATGATAAAGCAGTTCCCGCCCGTGATTGCATTCCGCAGAGGGATAAAGACACATCATTTCGGCAAGATTTTTTTCCCGCTTGAAAAGCTGAAATGGAGCATTGATCTGCGTCTTGCCCTCAAGGGGATATTTACCGATATGCGCTCTAATATAGGCGTGGGGCTGTGCATAATGCTTGCAGGAACAGCTATGCTGTTTTCGTCATATATGTTTGACTTTTTCAAAAACGGTTCTGACAATCTCGGCAAAATGATGGGCTGTGAGATCGCCGATACAAAGATAGAGCTTATGGACGGCGCAGATGCGGACAAAATGCGTGAAGAGCTGCTCGCCATGCCCGAGGTGAGGAAGGTTCTCCCCACAGCAGACTGGCTGCTGCAGCTGAAGGTAAAGGGCTCGGAGCTGCCTGATCCCAGAGCGGTCGTATATGATTTCAGTGAGACAGAGAATATATTCCTCACAGACGGGCGTTTTCCGCAGTATGACAATGAAGTCACCATATCACTGAGAAGACACAATGAGGACAATGTGAACATAGGCGACAGCATAATAGTACAGGGCGACTGCAAAGAAACAAGCTATATCGTAACGGGGATAGTCAGCAATCTGGCCTTCAATCAGACCTCCCTTTATTTTACGCCGGAGGGCTTCCTGCGAACTAATCCAACAGCATCTCTGCGCGTGCTTGATGTATATCTCAATGACGGATACACAAGGGAGGATTTTGACAAGAAGCTCACCGCACTTTACGGCGCAAATGTGGAGGACACTATGGCTCAGAGTGGTGAAGGCAGTTCACTTGAAGAGCGCATACGCCGCAAGGCAGATGAAAAAATGGCAGTCCTTATCTCGCAGTACGGTGTCACCGATGCGGATTATGCCATAAGGATAGGCGATACCCTGATAAAGGGCAACAGCTCGAAGTTCGTGATAAAAAAGCTCAGTTCCATGCTGGATATGGCTAAGACAGAGTGCGACGGCATTGCGGCTGTAACAAAAATATTCAGCCTTTGCTCTATGATATTCATAGCGGCAGTGGTAGCTGTAATACTCGGTATAATCACATCATCGAATATCAAGAGACAGCGTAAGGAACTGGGCATAATGAAGAGTATGGGCTATTCTTCGAAGAACCTTATGACACAGACGGCGCTGCGCATCATGCCCGTGACCTTCATATCTGTTGTGATAGCAGCAGTGATCTCGGTAATCATCAACAAATATTTCTGGATAGAGCTTTTCGGCGGACAGGTACCGCAGAACTATGCGCTTACAGTATTTGCGGGCATTGCAATAGTAATATTCACCTACATCGTCACCTATATCGGCGCATCTGATATAAGAAAGGTCTCCGTAACGGAGCTTATGACGGAATGAAAAACTCCGCACCGGGAAAATGGAGAAAACAATATGGATAAGAAAATATTAGCAGTCATCGCCGCTTTGTGTATGATACCCATGATAGCTCCCGTATCTGCGCAGGATGCGGATACATCGGTACAGACAACGGTCACATCAGAGCAAACGGACAGGATATACTGCGTGGGCTCGGTGAGCAAGATATATTCGACAGCTGCTGTTATGCAGCTCGTTGACGAGGGCAAAGTAGAGCTTGATGCACCGATAACCGAATACATCCCCGATTTTAAAATGGCGGATGAGCGCTACAAGGACATAACCGTCAGGATGCTCATGAACCACTCATCGGGACTGCCCGGCAGTGACGGTGCAAATAACGATCTGTATGAGGACAACGATAACTATGCACACGATCATATACTTGAATCGCTCGCATCCCGGCAGCTCGCTGCTGCCCCGGGTGAATATGCCGCATACTGCAATGTGGGGTTTGTGCTCCTTGAGATCATCGCCGAGAATGTGAGCGGCATGAGCTTTACGGAGTATATACAGAAAAACATCGCACCGAAAGTCGGGGCATCTCATACAGGCTCGGCAATATGCCTTATGGACAGCGACATGGCGGCACAGCAGGTGCCTCTTTACAAATTCGGCAGTATCGCCAATGACTATGAATATCAGATGGCGATCGGCAGCGGCGGTGTATACGCGACCGCTCCCGATCTGGCAAATTTCGGCAGTGCATTCTTTACAGGCAATGAATCTCTGCTTTCGGAAGAAAGAAAATCGGAGATGTCCACCCGCTGGACGGATGATGAAGATCTTGACGGTTACGGACTGGGCTGGGATTTTGTGGAAGACCTGAAATATCAGAATGAAGGCATCAAGGTAGTCGGCAAGGGCGGAGATGTTACGGATATGCACGCACAGCTGCTCGTTGCTCCCGATGAGGAGATAAGCGTTGCAGTGCTCTCCGCAAACGGACTGAGCAGCTATAATCAGCTTATGGCAGAGGCACTGATGGATGTGGTGCTGGAGGAACGCGGAAAAGAGATAAGCGACCTTACCGCCCCCGAGCCGCAGATAGTTGACACCATACCCGACAAGTATATGAGTTATTCAGGACTGTATTTCATAGGCAGTGCAGTCGGTCCGCAGATATACAGCATTACCTTTGACGATGCTATGATGTACAAGCTGTCACTCACCACGGGCAATTCTGAGGTAATAAAATACAGATACACCTCGGATGACGGCTTTGTAAAGGTAACAGACAGCGGCAAAATGACCACCGACCGCGAGACAGTGTATTTTGAGGAGAGAAACGGCAAGGTCTATATCATGGCAGATCAGTTCACCGTGGCCTCAGGGCTCGGCAGCAGCACAAGTCATATGTATGTAGGCGAAGCCTTGGATGAAAACCCCGTTCCCGACAGTGTTCAGCAGAGTTTTGACAAGCTGGGACAGTCAAAGTTCGTTATGTATAATCAGAAATATTCTTCAACAGATT
Source organism: uncultured Ruminococcus sp. (assembly GCA_946186215.1). Classification (GTDB taxonomy): domain Bacteria; phylum Bacillota; class Clostridia; order Oscillospirales; family Ruminococcaceae; genus Huintestinicola. The sequence goes on from CAMHMM010000087.1 coordinate 7,609, forward strand.
ATAATGATCCGTTTATCCGGACAGTGACTAATGAGGCTTATCACGGCTATCTGATGGGTGTGAGCCGCAGGGGTACAAAAGTATCAAAAATGGTGGATGAAACTCATACCGAATCCTTTACCACCATCCCCAGCACCATCAACAGAGACCTTCTTGACATGACGCTGAATGAAAAAACTCTTTCCGACGGCTCAAGTGTACTTTCATTTGACATGAGCGACGGCTCAAGCTACCGAAGTGTGGACACCCTGCCGGAGCTTACAGGAAATGTTAAGGAAATAGTCCTGACCACCTGTGA
>CAMHMM010000088.1 GCA_946186215.1 uncultured Ruminococcus sp.
TGCTTTCTCCCTGTAAAGCCCATTGGTACATCATCTTTACGATCTCCTCCCGTTCATTGGGTACAAGCCTGGTTTTGCCGATCGGATCCTTGCTGTATCCATAGGGAGGCATACCTGTCATACAATCGTCCCGCCGGGCTTTGACACGCATAACAGCCCTGATCTTATCACTGATGTCCTTCGTACAGCTGAGGCAGGCCTTACTGATCCATATTCCTTGCGGCGGAGATAAAGTTCATTATATCGCTTTCCTTAATGATGGCCAGCCCCTGTGATTCATCACCGAGGATCAGAAGGTCGTCACCGGGGTTAATGTCAAACATTTTCCGCGCCTTTGCGGGAATGACTATCTGCCCCTTGTCGCCGACCTTTACTATGCCGAAGGCGTGTTTTCCCTTGGGCGGGATGGGCATGGAGTATTTAGCGGATGTATAGTTCATCAGTTCATCAAGGCTCACCTGCAGAATATCTGCCAGCTTCATCCCCATTTCCATATCGGGTATGGAATCGCCTGTTTCCCATTTTGATATAGTCTGACGGGATACGCCCAGCTCATCGGCAAGATCCTCCTGTGTCATTTTTTTCATTTTTCTGAGGGCGATAAGGTTGTTACCGAGCATTTGCTGTTTCTCCTTTTATGTTCTGAGGTATTTTCGCTTTCTTTATCCCCAGTACAGCCCACCTGATGAAGGGTATCCTTGAAAATGTCTCATACAGCAGCAGTGCGCCGCAGAAGCCTGTCATCAGCGTGATAAGATAGCAGGGGAGAGCGGGGATGGTCGTATATGTGCGCAGGAGATACGCCGAAAGGGATATGGGGAGATAGTGGAATATGTACAGCCCCCAGTTTTTCTTTGCAAGAAAGGCGGACACTGTTGTTCTGCGGTCGCCCCATTTTTTCATGCCGCCAAGTACAGCAAGGCAGGTCACCCATGCGAAGGCTGCAGCAGGGATGCTGTTCAGAACAGGCATTTCGGCAAAATTCTTGCCGAAATACAGGAAGACATACAGTCCGCCGAGTGCGGCTGCGCCTATGATAAGGGGTATGCAGTATTTTTCAAGGGCGGCGATGACACTGTCATTTGCGAAAACAAAATAGCCCAGAAAGAACACCAGAGTGTATATACCAAATCTGTATACAGTTATGACGGGCATATTCAGTACATAGCCCGAGAGCCACACAGGAACGGCAAGCAGCAGCAATACTATGATATTTGCCTTTGCTCCAAGTTCATAGAGCCTGCCCTTTTCGTGCTTTTTTACCAGCAGCAGTATCATCGAGAGTACCCACAGCTCCTGTATGAACCACATTGGGCCTATTCCCGAAAGCGCCATGATAATGTACTTTATCGGCAGCGGTACTGCCTGCATGCCCTCATCTGCAAAAGCGCCGCCGATGCTCATGCTGATATACCCCTGTACCCACCAGAATATAAACAGGCCTATGGTAGAGGGAACAAGCAGCTTTGTTGTGCGGCTCTTCCTGAATTCTGCGGCAGTGTGGCTGTCAAGATAGTACCGTGAACACATGCCTGCTATCAGGAAAAGCAGCAGCATGAACCATGGATAGATAAGGTACATGACTGCATCCCAGGGCTGTTCGGAATAGAATGCGCCTGTGCCGAGGCTTATGATATCGGTATACATCATGAATACATGATATATGAGTACAAGAATGATACAGAGGGAGCGAATGTTGTCAATGTAGTGCTTTCTCATACAATTACCACCTTTGCGCTTGTTTTTAACAATTATAGCACAAAGCGGATGTCTTGTCTATACAGCGGATCTGACATTTTCCGAGAAAAATGTTATATCTCGTTGCATTTTGCCGCTGCTGCGGTTTCGGGCATGATCAGACGGGCTATTTTCTGAGATATTCCTTGTCTGTTACGCCTTCTCCCGCTGTCTCCACGCAAGAGGAGCAAGGCCTGTTATTTTCTTGAACTGGCGGGAAAAATGCTCCACATTTTTGTAGCCGCAGTCATAGGCTGTTTCTTCGATGGTCATATCGTAATATAGCAGGTCATGCTTTGCGTGCTCGATGCGGCTGTTGATGAGATCCGCCGTACAGGTCACACCGAAGGCCTGCTTATAGAGCATATAAAGATAGGACTGGCTGATATTGGCAGAGGATGCCATTTCCGCCACCGACCACTCCCTGCCGGGCTGTGCGTAGATATCACGGCGCAGATCGAGAAGTTCTCTGTAATGCGGCACATTGACTCTGTCTGTATGCTCGCTGCCTGCAAAAACATCCGTGAGCATCGCCCTGATAAGATGCGCCGCCACATCCATGCTGCGCTTTCTGTAATAGCAGTCGGCAATGAGCCTGAAATACGAGGATATATTCACCGAATCTCCGATGAATACGGGAGTATCGAACATGATATCGGGGATAGAGCCGATATTGTCGGTAAAGCTGAATATCATCCAGTCGTTTATATATTCCGGACCGTTTGCGGTATAGTGCTGTGCAGAATGAAGATCATATATGATAAATGTTCCGGGCTCGGTGATGCGCGGCTCACCATCAATGAAAAATACTGCCTTGGTCTTTACAAACAGCATAAGATATGCATTGCTGCCCTCAGGCCTGTAATGGACGAAATCACTGTTGTGAACGCAGTCACAGCCCATATTGCGGATATCAAGCATTTTTGTCACCGGTTATCCTTCTGCGGTATTCAAGTGCCGCCTGCTCTGTCCTGTTATCACCGAATCGGTAATATTTGTGATCCTTTATATTGTCGGGGAGATACTGCTGCTTTACATAGTGATTGGGATAATCATGGGGATAAAGATAGTTCTGCCCCTTCTGTGCCGCATCCTCGCCGTCATAGTGCTTGTTCTGAATTGTGCGGGGAAGACTGCCGCAGTCGGCATTGCGCACATCATCAAGTGCCGCAGCGATAGCCGTGTATGCCGAATTTGACTTGGGAGATGTGGCAAGGAGTATCACTGCCTCCGCAAGGGGGATACGCGCCTCGGGAAGGCCGAGCTGCAGTGCGCTGTCAACACAAGCCTTTACAATAGGCACCGCCATAGGGTAGGCAAGGCCTATATCCTCCGATGCGATCACGAGGAGCCGCCTTGAAAGGGAGATTATATCCCCCGCCTCGATTAGCCTTGCCGCATAGAAAAGCGCTGCATTCTCGTCAGAGCCGCGTATGGATTTCTGCAGTCCCGAAAGCGTGTCGTAATGTTCATCACCGTCGCGGTCGTAGCGCATATTGCTGCGGTGTGCCAGTGTCTTTGCCTCATCCGCGCTTATATGTACCTTGCTGCCCTCGCGTTCGCCGCCCATAAAGCACAGCTCACATACGCTCACAGCCTTGCGGACATCGCCGCCGCATCCCATTGCGATATGCCTTAATGCACCGTCTTCAAGATCGATCTCAACGCCGTTTTCCTTTTCAAGCACCGAGAATGCCCTTTCGCAGGCGGGAATCATATCATCCGCGGAAACGGGCTTGAACTCAAACACCGCACTTCTGCTGAGTATAGCGGAATATACATAGAAATACGGATTCTCCGTAGTGGAGGCGATAAGTGTTATCTGTCCGTTTTCTATATATTCCAGCAGAGACTGCTGCTGCTTTTTGTTGAGGTACTGTATCTCATCGAGGTACAAAAGCACGCCGTTTACGCCGTCAAGGGTGTAGGTGTCGGCGATGACCTCCTTTATATCCGCTGTGGATGCAGAGGTACCGTTTAGCCTGTGGAGCTTCATGCCCGTGCTTTCCGCTATTATCCGTGCGGCAGTCGTTTTGCCCACCCCGGGCGGGCCGTAGAATATAAGATTGGGTATGCTGCCAGATTCGATTATACGCCGCAGATAGCAGCCCTTTCCGAAAAGATGCCGCTGCCCTACTATATCATCTATGGTCTTTGGTCTCATCCTGTCCGCAAGAGGTGCAGGCATATTATCACTCCGTATCGTAAAAATGCACTCGAGGTAGCACCTGACAGATCGTATAATCTGTTTTTCGTGAGTGCTTTTTCATTTTAAAATACTCACCGACCGCAAAGCCGGTGAGTATCGTGAAATCAGGTATCGTTAAGCGCTACAAACGCTTTAAGCATCAGACGCAGGTATAGCCGCCGTCGATGGGGAGAATAACACCTGTTACATAGGATGCTTCATCACTTGCAAGGAAGATCGCACCTGCGTTGAGCTCGCCCTCGTTGCCGTAGCGTGCAAGAGGCACTGTTGCCTTCATATACTGCTTGAAGCCCTCTGTTTCAAGTGTGTCGATAGTAAGCTCTGTTGCAAAATAGCCGGGGCAGATAGCGTTGCAGGTGATATTATACTTTGCAAGCTCTGCTGCAACTGCTCTTGTGAAGTTTACAACGCCGCCCTTTGAGGTGTGGTAAGCAACGGTGTCCATTGCTGTGTTGCCCACAAGACCGTACATGGAAGCGATGTTGATGATCCTTCCGTAGTTATTCTTCTTCATTATGTTTGCAAATGCCCTTGTAACATAGAATACGCTGGACATATCGGTTGCAATGGTGAAATCCCATTCCTCGTTGGTCATGTTGAGAACGCCTGCATTCTTTGCGGAGCCTGCGCAGTTAACAAGAACATCAACCTTGCCGAACTCAGCCTCTACCTTTGCAGCTACTTCATCGACCATAGCGGAATCGGTAACATCACACTTGAGGGGAAGGCACTTAACGCCCATATCCCTTATCTCTGCTGCGAGAGCCTCGAGCTTTTCAAGTCTTCTTGCAGTGATAACAAGGTCTGCACCCTGGCCTGCAAAGCCCTTTGCCATCTGTGCGCCAAGTCCCGAGGACGCACCGGAAACGACTACTACTCTTCCGTGAAGATCAAACATTTTTATTCCTCCATAAATATATTACCGGACGGCTGCCGCCCGGTCTATCATTCACCGGCTGATCCGATGAAATTGATAACACCTCTCTGCCGCTCAGATCTTTCTTCTGAGCCATGTCAGGGCAAGATCTGCCCACACTGCCACATCCGGCAGGATATATCTGTCGTTGTCTCCGTCGCGCACTGATGTTATATCACACATAGCGACTGCATGGCCGCCTGTGGGAAAGATATGCATTTCAAAGGGAATGCCGTTTTCCGAAAGTGCCTGTGAGAGCATGATGGAATTCATCACAGGAACGGTCTTATCGTCTGCATTATGCCAGATAAATGTCGGCGGGAAATCCGCGCTCACATTTTTTTCCACTGATGTTATATCTTCAAGCTGTCCTGCGGGATCTATATTCTCCCGCGAGCGGGAATGTGTGTATCTCCCTGTAGTTATGACAGGATAGCACAGGATGAGCTTATCGGGCGTAACTCTGCCCTTGTAGCCGCCGATGATGCCGCTGTTGTGGTATGCTCCCAGACACGCCGCAAGATGGCCGCCTGCAGAAAAGCCGATCACATTCACTTCATCGGTGGCGCAAAGCTCTGCCTTGTTATCACGGATGTATCTCACAGCCTCACACAGCTCGGTAAGCGCCGTTGGAAAGGGCTTGTTTATCACGCTGTATTCAAGCACAAAGGCGTTGAAGCCGTAGGAATAGAACCGTGCTGCGCAGGGCTCGCCCTCACGCTTTGAGCATTTCTCATAGCTGCCGCCGGGCACTACGAGCACTGACGGGAATGAGCGCTCTGGCTGGATATCATGCGTCATACAGGTAAGCCGCGCAGGATCGCGTGGCTTTTCAAGTCCGAAAGCCCCGTAATCCGGTGTGATCTCTGTTCTGGTGATCCTCATTCTCAGCCGATCCTGTTTATCTCATCGAGCAGTGTCTTCTTGGATTCAAGGCTCGTGAGAGATTCATTTGCAAGAATATCCATTCTGTAGCGGATATATTCCTCGTAAAGATCCGTGCCGAAAACATGCTCGGTGATGAGCGCCTTGTACTTTGCCTCGTTCATATTCGAGCTCACAAGGCACAGATACTGCTCGAGAAGGAGCATCTTCTTTACCTTTTCGGGGATGCTGTCGGCGTTCAGGCGCTTTATCTGCTCGACTATTGCAAGGCGGTCGCGGCGGACAGTCACATTGCTGCTTTCAAGCCCTGCATAAGCACGGATGGCGTTCGTTCTGAGAGCTTCATCTGCAAATGCGAATATGCCTGCGGGCACATCAGACTCGGTGAATACTGCTGCATCCAGTGCGGGATATACAAATTCCTCGAATGCGGTGGAGAAATAGAGATCTCCGTCACTCTTGAGGATAATGGGGTATCTGTAGCCCGAATAGCTGCCGCCAAGTGAGGTATCGTTCTTTGCGGCACCTGCATTGTCATAATAGCTGTCATATGCGGGAGTGAGCTTGTCGCTGATAAGCTCAAGTATCCTGGCTGAACTGTAATCTCCCGTATCATCTCTGTCGCAGTCAAGGAAGGTACGCACGCCGCTGAAGGTGTTGCGGTATATATCCTTGGAAAGCTCCGAGGAATTAATGTAGGAGAAGAATTTTGTTGAAAAATCAGTAGTTACATTGTCCGCTACCAGCTCTTCGCCGTCGGTGGAATCAGTGGTGTAGTTGGTACGGATAAAGTCGGCGATCTTGCTCTTGATAACAAACTTCTCATTATCAGATGCGGTAGCAAGCTCAACTCTGTCATAGATTATCTCTGTGATGAGCTCAAAGGGGATAAAGCCGCTTATATACTGGAAACGGTCTATCTGGAGCAGAGGAGCCATTTTTGGAACAGTCTTCTGCTTTTGCGAAGCAGTGGTGTTCACTATATTGGACATTACGCCGAGAAATGCTACCATTTCGGCATATCTGCCCATTATCGTCGCTTCTTCAAGGAAGTTGAAGAAATAACCGTAAACATAGCCCTTGAAAAATTCCTTTACGCGGTTGAACACAACGCTGTCGGAATTTATCTCGTTCTTGTAGCTTTCAATGAGTGCTGCGATCCTGTCTGTTTCCACATACTCACTGCCGCCGTTTATCCTGATAAGGGTATCGAGCTCTGATTTTGCAAACAGCTTGACATAGGTATGGACTATATTGTCCTTGCCCTGTGCCCTGCAGTCTGAGTATGTCCATATAAGGAAAGCTCTCTGCATATTCTTCATGGTATCCTCGGATTTTTCCGTAAGATCCTGAGGATCCACCTGCCAGTGATGTGAAAGATGATTGGTGCTGTTGTACTCCGTAAGGATAGCCTCGATCTCTTCCCTGAACGCCGCATATGCAGGCGAATTGTCCATGTAGATCACCGCATCCATAAGCTCGGGAGCGGCGGCAGTTATTTCAAGCTTTGCACCCATTTGTAAAAAACCTCCCCAGTGTATTCGTCAACGGTCACGCTCCGTACTGTGCTCTGTATTCCTTCATAGCGGAGAGATATTCCCTGCCGGATACCTCGCCGTCCTCGATAGCCTGTATTATATCGTTTATATTCACGATGGAATATACCTTTATGCCATAATCCTTATATGCCTGCTCCACAGCGGAAAGAGGAGTGTCCAGCGCCTTTTCCATTCTGTCCACGGTGATGATCATTGCGGCAATATCCACCTTTGCAGCACCTGTGAGCTTAGGGTATACTTCCTTTAATGCCTTGCCGGATGTCATTACATCCTCTATTATGATGATCCTGTCGCCGTCTGCGGGCACAGCGCCTACGAACATACCGCCCTCGCCGTGATCCTTTATCTCCTTGCGGTCAAAGAAATAACCGAGTTCCTTGCCGTACTTTGCGGACATTGCCACAGCCGTGCTCACTGCAAGGGGTATGCCCTTGTATGCCGGACCAAAGAGCTTGTCTGCCTCGATGCCGTTTTCAGCTATGCACTGTGCATAGAAGCCGCCCAGTCTTTCAAGCTGTCTGCCTGTACGGTAGTTTCCCGTGTTGATGAAATAGGGTGCCTTTC
>CAMHMM010000089.1 GCA_946186215.1 uncultured Ruminococcus sp.
ATTCGCGGTAGAATCCGAAAGAACGGTGTAGTCCTCAAAGAAGGAGCCTACAAAGCCTCTTGCGGCAAAGCCCAGAGCCTTGAAGAAGTTCTCCTTGACGGGAGTGAACTCTGTCTTATTGCCGGAGCCGTCATATGCGGGCACGAGCTCGATATAATCCACTTCAAGGGGCTGCTCTCTGTACTGTCTCATCCATGAGGAAACGGCAGAGATATTATCCTTGATGGCGGAATTGGAGATAAAGTTGGGTATCTTGTTGGGCTTCTTGATGCATCGGTCGAATACATCAGCAAGCCTTGCAAGTGTCGCAGCCTCGGAGCCTGTCATTCCCGAAAGGCTCTCGATCCTTTCCTGCTCAGCCTTGAGGCCGTCGGAAAGTCTCTGGAAGGCATCGATAAGTCCGTCTATTTCCTTCTGAACATAGTAGTCGGTGTATTTATCCGGGTTGGGGCCTGTGATCATAAGGATCTGCATATAGTACTGATTTGCCTCATATACTATATCATCGAGCCTCTGCATGGATTCACCGATCTCACCGGGGATAGCCTCAAGGGAAAGTGTATGGTCGCCCGCGGTAAGGTACAGATAAGCCTCGTCCCCTGCTTCATCGGTGGGAGTGGTCATCTGCCAGTCGGTAGAATAGAAGAACTTGATCTGCTCAAAGGGAGCCGAGGGCACCTCTCCGTCGATGTAGAGCCTTCTGTTTGAATAGAAGCCTCTCATTACATCCTGACGGCTCTTTATGCCTACCTTATAATAACCGTCCTGAGGAACGGATATGTTCCATGTAACGGTCTGTCCCGATGTATCCCATGTACCGTCGCCCACGGTGTTGTAGCGTTCCTTTACGGGATCGGAGCTTGCACCGGTGTGATCCTCGGTAAGGTAGTTGCCTCGGTCATAGGTGGGGAAGATGGTCTGTGAAGTGGTGTAGGCATAATTCTCGCCCTGCACCTTTATTCTCTCAGCGCCCTGATTTGCCCTGAGCTGAGAATCATCCGGGGCTGAGTATGCAGGAGCGGGCTCATACTGATAAAGCTCCAGCTTGTTGATGGCAACGCTTGCTCTTTCGGAAACGAATGTCACCTCATGAGTGCCTGCCTCAAAGTAGAATTCCAGCGGCTCGTTGTAAAGTCCGTCCGAATCTTTCAGAGGGGATTCGATCCAGTCGGGCTCTTCCACCTGGGGCGGTCTTGTTTCGTTGCCTCTGCTGTTCTGGGAGATCTCTCTCTTGGAATGCCACTTTCTGGGAAGCTCGATCCTCGTAGCGGTATCGTAAGGGCTTTCGCCGTCAATGAGCATCGAGAGCTCGGTGGTCGTGTTGTTGCCCTCCACAGGGTAATACTCTGCCCGTATGTTGTAGGCACCCGTTTCGGGGACATCGACCGTGAATGTAACTTCACCGACCTCATTGTCCCACACTACCGTATCCGGCCTGCCTTCAAATGTTTCAAGCTCCGCCACAGGCGTTCCATCCTCGTCAACGGAGGCTGAAGCAAAGCTCATGGAAGCACCGGTGCGGGGCTTTTCCGCCTTGCTGATCAATTCGTTGTAGTATTCCGTGTAGGTTTTCTGTTTCTCATAGCTGATCGTCGGCATGACATAATTGCCGCCGCCTGAGTCCGCATCATCCGCATAGGCTGTGAATGAGAAGGACGAAACACACAGCAGGATAGCAGTCAGACCCGACAACAGCCGTTTCAGACCTGATTTCACTGAATAATGACCACCTTTCTGCATCGCGCGAGTGATCTTCAACGCATTACAGTGCCAAAATGCATAAAGCACAAAATGGTTAAAAAACACCGCCTCATATTGACACATATCTAAAAACAGCATTTCTGCCGTATCAGGACATGGTTATGCATGAGCGCAGGCAAAAACTGCGGGTGTGAGCCTGTCGGTCACGCCCGGACAAACCAGATGTATTATTTGCACAACGCCCCGTATACCAATTATAACAAATTCACTAATTGATGTCAAGTAAAGCCGAAAATTTTTGTGTATATTTTGTCGGCCTATATTTGTGCAATATCACTAATTATCAATATATTTTTTGTTGGAAAAATTCAAAATTCTGGCCATTATTGTGATTAATTTAACAAACAGGCGCGGATAATAAAAACCGCACGGCTCCGACGATACAGAGCCATGCGGTTTTAGTTCATATGATATTCAGGACGGTCGCATCAGTTTCCCTCAAAGAGAAACTCACAGCGAATAATCCGCCGCCTGATGGGGATAGCCCTTGTCGTCAAGGGTATAGAAGCCCGTGTCGATAAGCTCCTTCTGCATCGTATCCTTTGTGACGAGCACAGGTGTGAGCAGGAATGAAGGAACGATGCCCTTGCCGTTGTCGTAGTCTTCGGTGTTGTATTTGCACTCAAAATCCCAGTCGGAGATACGGATTATCCTTTCATCGGGTGTCTGGTTGTTCATCACAGCCACACAAAGGCCGTATGCCGCCATAGCCTCGCGGTAATTATCCTTGTAGACGGTCATGGACTGCTTTCCGTCAACGATATTGGCAAGATTCAGCTCATCGCCATCCTGCCCCGTTATAACAACACTGCCGCCGCTGTAGCCTGCTTCTATCGCCTGCTCTACTCCGTAAGCGGTGGAGTCGTTGGCGCACAGCACCGCATCAAGCTTTGTGCCATCCGAATAATACTCAGAAAGGCGTTCGGAAAAATTATCCTTTGCGGTCTCGGTGTCCCACGAAGGGATTGCGGTTTCCTCAGCAGACACGAGCCCCGATGGAACATTGAGCTTTCCGCTGTCGATATAGGGACTGAGCACATCCATAGCGCCCTTATAGAAAAAGCCCGCATTAAGGTCGCCCATATCACCCGATACGATCTCCAGATTGAAGGGACCACTGCTGCTGTCGAGCTGCAGCGCATCGCGGATATATTCGCCCTGTATCTGCCCTACCTCGTAATTATCGAAGGAGACATAATAGCTGACCGCATCCGTCCCCATGATGAGCCTGTCATAGGAGACCACGGGTATTTCATTCTTTGCCGCAGAATCAAGCACCTCGGTAAGGGAATCTTTCTCTACGGGAGTTACCAGTATAAGATCAACATTCTTATCTATGAATGACTTTATCACATCCGCCTGTTTTTCGGGATCATTGTCGCCGAAATCCAGTATGACATCATAGCCCCTGTCCCTGAATTCCCTTTCAAGATATTTCGCGTCGCGTTCCCATCTTTCAAGTTCTGTATCGGGCATGGAGATGCCTATTAATCTTCCGTCATCAGTCTGCACTGCCTGTTCTGTCCCTTTTTCCGGCATCACAGTCTGCGCCGGCTCCTCCGGCTTGCCGCCGCAGGCACATAAAAGCGCCGCCATCAATACCAATGTACACTTTTTCAGTTTCAAATCTTACCCTCCCATATACATGATCTTTTATCTCATGCATTTGCTGCGACAATGCACAGCAGATAAATTTTCGGTAATATTTTCTTCATTATACCATAAATCACCACACGAGTCAAGTCTTGACATACAGCATATACTATGCTAAAATAAAAAAAAACCAAATCGGTGAGGTCTATATGGAAATACTGACATACCGCGGTCATATCCGCAACCACGCAGCACTCTGCGAAGAGCTGCAGATAAAAAAATGCCTTCCCCGCGCAGAAAGAGAACAGGAGATACTCCGCAGGGGCTATGAAAAATGGGGCACTGCGCTCCCTGACCATCTTCACGGAATGTTCGCCTTTGCCGTACAGGACGGAGAAAAGATAATATGCTTCCGCGACCAGTTCGGCACAAAGCCCTTTTATTACTGCCTTGCTCCGGACGGAAAATTTTTATTCGGCACCATGATCCGCGATATCATCAGCAAAGAGGGCTTTGTAAAGGAGCTCGATGAGTCACAGCTCCAGATATATCTCTCCCTCACCTACCCCGCAGGCGAAAAAACATTCTTCAAGGGGATAAAAAAGCTGATGCCCGGCTGCTTTCTGGAATATGAAAACGGCAGCATCAGTATCACACGGTACTGGAAGCCTGAATTTCATCCCGACGAGAGCCGCACCGCAGAGCAGTGGGCAGATGAGATACACACCACACTGCAGCAGATGATGCGTGAGATAAAGACACCCGATGAAACAGCAGAATCATTCCTTTCGGGAGGTGTCGATTCCTCATATGTGCTCGCAATGTCGGATGCAAAAAGAGCCGATTCCTGCGGATACGATGAAGAGCGCTTCGATGAATCCCGCATTGCCGCAAAGACAGCGCAGACTCTCGGCGTTGAACACTGCGTGGCAAAGATCACCCCCGAAAAATTCTTCGAGACTGTCCCCTTTGTCATGAAGAATATGGAGCTGCCCCTCGGCGATGCCTCCGCGATAGTTTTCACCCTGGGCTGCATGGCTGCCGCAGAGCACACAAAGCTTTGCTACTCCGGCGAGGGTGCCGACGAATTCTTCGGCGGCTACAATATGTACCGCAACGCCGAGCGATACGGTGATGAACTGAAAAATTTCTATGTGGGCAACACCAATATCATGAAAGAGGATGAAAAGCAGAGGCTCCTGCTCCGCTACGATCCCGAAATAAAGCTCATTGACCTTGCAAAGCCTGTCTACGACGAAACAGAAGGGCTCGATCCTCTCACCAAAATGTCCGATGTGGATATACAGATCTGGCTCGAAGGTGATATCTACCTCAATGTTGACAAAATGAGCACCGCAGCAGGGCTTGAAGTGCGTATGCCTCTCACCGACCGCCGCATCTTTGATATCGCATCCCGTATGCCATCGCGCTTCAAGGTAACACAGGAGCAGAACAAGGTGGCCTTCCGCATGGCCGCTGCAAAGGTGCTGCCGGAGGAAGTGGCATTCCGCAAAAAGCTGGGCTTTATCGTTCCGATAAGACTGTGGCTTGCCGACGAGAATTACAACGCGGATGTACGCAGGCTGTTAAACTCCGATATTGCTGCAAAATTTTTCAATATGGATGAGCTTCGCTCCATATACGAGGAATACACAGGCGGAAATTCTGACCTGTGGCGCAAGATATGGACTGTCTATACATTCCTTGTATGGTATGAGGAATACTTTGTAAAAATGTGATCCGTAACATTACAAAAGCCCCTTTCCCGAATCATCGGGAAAGGGGCTCGTTTTATTGTCGTGCTTATCTTATCACAAATGTGTCGATATCCTTTGAAAAGCGCTCTTTGATTATGCCGTCCGCCCTGAGCTCGGAAAAAGTCTGCTCAACGCAGTCAAGGAGCATATCCTTTACTGTGCCGCAGATATCTTCCTTATCAAAGCCCTTGAAGCGCAGCCAGATATCCACCGAACCGAATACCGCATCATCATCATCCACAACGGCAAAGCGGGGAGCCTTGAATTTGCCCGCATCCAGCCGTCCGGCACCTGTCTCCTTCAGATGCGCCTCGGTATTGTAACAGATATATGCATCCGCACCTGTTGCAGTAGGCTCCATGCCTACGCCCACGGCATACACATTGTTGTCGTATATCTCGTTTATCTCATCGGCTATCCACTTTTTAAGTGCAAAGACCAATGCCTTATCGTATTCGTCCATCATAATCTCCTATCCGGATCAATATGCCTTGCCCCAGTAAACCATCTTTACAGCAGGCTCACCGCAGCATACGCATTTATCGGAAATATTCTCCTGATCAAAGGGGATGCAGCGTGAACCGGCTCCGGTAAGCTCCTTCACCTTGTCCTCGCACTCCTCCTTGCCGCACCACATAGCCTTGATAAAGCCGTCGCCCTGCTCGAGAGCCTTGTTTATCTCATCGATGGATGTACAGGAGTAAGTTCTTCTCTCGCGGTTTTCCAGTGCGGAATTGTAGAGATCGGATGCAACGCTTTCAAGCGAAGCCTTTACGGAATCCGCAATGCCGTCCAGAGAAACGAAGCTCTTTTCACGGTTGTTTCTCTTTACGATAACGCACTCGTTCTTCTCTATATCCTTAGGACCTATCTCTATCCTTACGGGAACGCCCTTCATCTCGTACTCAGCAAACTTCCAGCCGGGGCTGTTGTCGCTGTCATCTACCTTTACCCTGATGCCTGCTGCTTTGAGTTCGGCAGCTACCTCATTTGCCTTGTCGAGAACACCCTCCTTGAACTGCTGTATCGGAACGATGACAGCCTGGATGGGTGCCACTGCAGGAGGAAGAACAAGACCGTTGTTATCGCCGTGAGTCATGATGATGCCGCCGATAAGTCTTGTGGAAACGCCCCATGAGGTCTGGTGAGGATATACCTTCTTGTTTTCCTTGTCGGTGTAGAGTATCTCGAATGCCTTTGCAAAGCCGTCGCCGAAGTAATGGGATGTACCTGCCTGCAGTGCCTTGCCGTCGTGCATAAGAGCCTCGATAGCATAGGTGGAGACAGCGCCTGCGAACTTGTCGCTTTCAGTCTTTCTTCCCTTTATCACAGGCATACACAGATATTTCTCACAGAACTCTGCGTAGATGTTGAGCATCTTCTCTGTTTCCTCAACAGCCTGCTCGGCAGTGGCATGGATGGTGTGTCCCTCCTGCCACAGAAATTCCCTTGAACGCAGGAAGGGGCGGGTAGTCTTTTCCCAGCGTACTACGGACACCCACTGATTATACAGCTTGGGAAGATCCCTGTAAGAATGGACGATATTTGCATAATGCTCGCAGAAAAGTGTCTCGGATGTGGGGCGAACGCAAAGCCTTTCTTCAAGCTTCTCTGCACCGCCGTGTGTAACCCATGCGACCTCGGGAGCAAAGCCCTCTACATGATCCTTCTCCTTCTGAAGAAGACTCTCAGGAATAAACATAGGCATACATACATTTTCGTGGCCTGTTTCCTTGAAAAGGCCGTCGAGAATATGCTGGATATTCTCCCATATAGCGTAGCCGTAAGGGCGGATCACCATGCAGCCCTTTACGCTGGTATACTCAACAAGCTCAGCCTTCTTGCAGATATCGGTATACCACTTCGCAAAATCCTCATCCATAGATGTGATGGATTCAACCATTTTTTCCTTAGCCATTACTATTCCTCCGGGTGTTCATCTTCCCGCTCTGAGTCGGGTGAGCTTTCTTTTATTCCGTAAATATCATAGAGTCCGTCATCAGGGGGCTTATTATCCCTTTTCAGGATCCGGTCAAAAAAAGCGGCTATCGAGGGCAGTTTCACCGTGATGACATAGATCAGCACCAGTGCCCCGAGAGCGGGCAGTGCTGCAGATAAAAGAGCATTTAATTCTGTAGTTTCCATAACAAGAATTATTCTATCATAAAGAGCAGGGAATGTCAATAGTAAAGCAGAAGAATCGCGCCGATTCATCAAAATTTTACCAAAACATTGACATTTTAGCGCTTTGGTGCTATAATCAGATATAGTGTTCAATGCATAAGCCCGCCGCGCCGCAGAACGGCGCATGAGGCTGAGTAAAAAGGAGAATTTCAATGGCAAACAGCATTCCCTACAAAATATATCTTTCGGAGGATGAGCTTCCCCGTCAGTGGTACAATGTAAGAGCGGATATGAAGAAAAAGCCCGCTCCACTGCTCAATCCAGCTACACTTCAGCCCGTTACGGCAGAGGAGCTCGGCCATGTATTCTGCGACGAGCTCGTAAAGCAGGAGCTCGACGATACCACAGCATATGTGGATATCCCCGAGGAGATACTCTCTTTCTACAAGATGTACCGCCCCGCGCCTCTCG
Organism: uncultured Ruminococcus sp.; assembly: GCA_946186215.1. Lineage (GTDB taxonomy): Bacteria > Bacillota > Clostridia > Oscillospirales > Ruminococcaceae > Huintestinicola. The sequence goes on from CAMHMM010000089.1 coordinate 7,707, forward strand.
TAAGGGCATACTGCCTTGAAAAGGCGCTGGAGACACCCGCAAAGATATACTACAAATTCGAGGGCAACAACACAAGCGGCAGCCATAAGCTCAATTCCGCTATCGCACAGG
>CAMHMM010000090.1 GCA_946186215.1 uncultured Ruminococcus sp.
CCCTGCTGGTAACCACCCTGCTGATAACCGCCCTGCTGATAACCGCCCTGTGAGAAACCGCTGTTCTGAGCCGAAGCCTTGGTCTCTCCGAAGCCTACATTGTTTACGAAAACTTCCGTCACATAATGCTTGACATCAGGATGATTCTTATCGTCGTAGCTTCTCGTGCGCAGATCGCCCTCAACAATGATGAGCCTGCCCTTGGAGAAGTTGCGGCAGATGAACTCGGCTGTCTGTCTCCATGCTACACAGGAAATAAAATCGGACTGGCGTTCGCCGTTCTGATTTGTGAAAGTCCTTGTGACAGCAACGGTAAAGGAACAGGTGGGGACACCGCTGGGTGTCTGCCTGAGCTCGGGGTTGGCTGTGATCCTACCCATAATAAGCACCTGATTTATCGCAGTAGCACCTATCATAATTTACCTCCGCTTACTTTACGGTAACGAGTGAACGAAGTACGCCGTCTGTGATGTTTACTACACGGTCAAACTCTGCGGGGAAATCAGGCTGAGCTGTGAATGTGTAGAGAACATAGTAACCGTCAGTCTCGTAGTTGATGGGATAAGCAAGCTTCTTCTTGCCCCATTCATCAATCTCTTCGAGTGTTCCGGCTGCTTCGATGAGCGACTTGAATTTCTCTGTGAGTGCCTTTGTGCCCTCTTCGCCGTTAGCAAGGCTGAACACGAGCACTGCCTCATAGGATTCCATCTTCTTCATTGTAAAGCACCTCCTCTTGGATCACGCCCGTCTCTCATGTACGAGCGAGGATAACCGCGCACTCTGCGCGTACTGCGCTGCACATATGCCGCGCACATTGCAGACAATGCAACATTGTTAAGTATAACACAAAAAGGTGCCTGTTGTCAAGCACCTTTTTTACAAATTACAGCCAAACTGCGCTGTGTAAAGTTATATATTTTCAACAGTTGCCCTTATGCAGGCCGCTTACTGGCCGAGCTTAGCCCTTGTCTTTGCACGCAGGGAGTTGTCAAGTATCCTCTTGCGGATGCGGATATTCTTGGGAGTTACCTCAAGCAGCTCATCATCCGCGATGAATTCAAGGCTGTCCTCAAGGGAGAGCTTTCTGGGCGGGATAAGTCTCAGAGCATCGTCAGAGCCGCTGGCACGGGTGTTGGTGAGATGCTTTTTCTTGCAGACATTGACTACAAGATCATCCGACTTGGGAGATGCGCCAACTACCATTCCCTCATAAACGGGAGTGCCTGCGCCGATGAACAGCGCACCTCTCTCCTGTGCGTTGAACAGGCCGTAGGTAACAGCCTCGCCTGTCTCAAAGGAGATAAGGGAGCCTGTGTTTCGTCTGGGGATATCTCCCTTGTAGGGCTGATAGGAATCAAATACGGAGCTCATTACGCCCTCGCCCTTTGTATCGGTGAGGAATTCGCTCTTGTAGCCGAAAAGGCCTCTTGCGGGAACGATAAATTCAAGACGCATACGGCTGCCCTGGGGGTGCATGGTCTGGAGCTCGCCCTTTCGGGTGCCCATTTTCTCCATTACAGTACCTGTGCTCTCCTCGGGAACATCTACAACAAGGCGCTCCATAGGCTCGCACATAACGCCGTCGATCTCCTTCATGAGAACTCTCGGTGTGGAAACGCCCAGCTCATAGCCCTCTCTGCGCATATTCTCAATAAGGATGGAAAGATGCATTTCGCCGCGGCCGCAGACTCTGAACGAATCGGTGCTGTCGGTCTCGGAAACTCTCAGGGACACATCGCGGAGAACTTCCTTGAAAAGTCTTTCGCGGAGCTGGCGGGAGGTTACGAACTTGCCCTCTCTGCCTGCAAAGGGGCTGTCATTTACGGAGAAGGTCATCTCCACGGTGGGCTCGGAGATCTTTACAAAGGGGAGAGGCTCGTAGCTGTCGGTGTTGCAGAGCGTATCGCCGATGGTGATATTCTCGATGCCCGATACCCAGACGATATCGCCTACGGTAGCGGTCTCAACATTGGCCTTGCCCAGGCCTTCGATCTGGCTTACGGTGACGATCTTTGCGTTATAGGGCTTCTTGCTCTCGTGGTAGTCGCCCACGGTCACCTGCTGGTTTACCTTTATGCAGCCGCGCTCGATCCTGCCGATGCCCGTTCTGCCCACATAATCGTTATAGTCGATGGAGGATATGAGCATCTGGAGAGGTGCGGTCTCGTCGCCCTCGGGTGCGGGGATATAGTCAAGGATAGTGTTGAAAAGGGGCTTTAAGTCTGTACCCTCTTCATACTGGCTGATAGAGCAGGTGCCTGCTCTGCCGGAGCAGAAGAGTATGGGGCTTTCAAGCTGCTCGTCATTGGCATCGAGGTCGAGAAGCAGCTCGAGCACCTCGTCGCCTATCTCGTCGAGTCTTGCATCAGGTCTGTCGATCTTGTTTACAACTATGATGATCTTATGTCCTAGCTCGAGAGCCTTGGAAAGCACGAACCTTGTCTGGGGCATAGGTCCCTCAGCCGCATCAACAAGGAGCAGAACGCCGTCAACCATTTTGAGCACGCGCTCTACCTCGCCGCCGAAATCGGCATGGCCGGGGGTGTCGATGATATTTATCTTAACGCCGTCATAGACCACAGAGGTGTTCTTTGCGAGTATTGTGATGCCTCTTTCGCGCTCTATGTCATTTGAGTCCATAACGCGCTCTTCCACTGCCTGATTTTCTCTGAACGCGCCGCCCTGCTTGAGCATCTCGTCTACAAGAGTGGTCTTGCCGTGGTCAACATGGGCGATTATGGCGATATTTCTTAAATCATTCCTGATCATGATCTCACATTCCTTTATCATCCGTATTATCCGATTTTGCACAACACTGTATTATAGCACAAGGGTTTTCGCATTTCAATAAAACAGAAAAAAATTTACATTACCATATAGAATATACGCTGTACAGCCGACGGTTTTTGCTCAATATTGACAACAGGCGGCTTTTTGTGTATACTTTATATATAGTAATACGAGCAGATAAAGCGAAACGGAGGCGGTATTATGGACAGATTCATGAAAGCGGCGGCAGATGAAGCACTGACGGGCATCAGAAGCGGCCACGGCGGTCCCTTCGGCTGTGTTGTCGTAAAGAACGGTACCATCATCGGCAGGGGACACAACGAGGTGATAAAGCAAAATGATCCCACCTGTCACGGTGAGATCATGGCTATACGGGATGCCTGCAGAAATACCGGCTCCTTTGATCTTGCGGGCTGCGAGCTGTACACCACCGCAGAGCCCTGCCCCATGTGCCGCGGCGCGATACAGTGGGCGAATATAAGAAAGGTGTACTACGGCTGCACCATCTCCGATACGGACAGGATAGGCTTCCGCGATGAGCAGTTCTACAACGGCGAAACGACCGTTTCCGAGGAGCTCGACCGCGGTGAATGCCTGAAAATATTTGCGGAGTACGCCGATATGCAGGACAAGCAGCTTTATTGAGCTGTTAAGATGCGGCACAGCGCCGCCGATAAACGCAGACCGCCTTCCCTGCCAAAGCAGCAGGGAAGACGGTCTTAAAGATCATGGGGGAACTTATTTGCGGTATATGATCTTGCTTGAAAGCACATATCCCACAAAGCCATCATTGGGGTAAAGGGTGCGCACATGGGTGTAAGCCTTGCCGTCGAGCCCCACTACCGAGGAATCGAGGACCTCTACCTTGTTGTTGATGGATATCTCGATAAGAGCGCTGGTAGAGCCCGGATCACTGTACACCGAGAAGGGTGCAAGTGCATAAAAGCCCTCGCCGTCATAATTATCAAGCTGGACTCCGTAGCCGCCGCCTACCTTTTCAAGATCCTTGAGATCAAGTTCCATATCCTTATTCTCCTCCATCATTAAAATCACCTCGTTAATGTCTGCAGATGTGCCGATCAATAAAGATGAGCGGCCATAACGAAGCCCGTGAAGCCCTCATTGGGATAAAGCGTCTTTACTCTTACATAGCCGGGTACGCTGCATGCACCGATGATCTGCACAGGATTATTTGCGGGGAGGTTGACGAGTATTGCAGCGGGATTTCCGGGGGAGCTGTAGACCGATGTGGGGCAGCAGGTGCGGCGTACATTACCTACGGGGTAGCCGTAACCGCCGTCAGCACTGTTGAGCTCTTCCTCTGAAAGCGCCTGTTCGTTAGTTCTGATATCTTCACTCATAATAACACCTCATTTTATTGATTTTGTTTATCCTGTTTACCGCCTGCCGGCGTTATACCTGGCTGCAGGAGCAGATCACGGGCTCCAGCCCACAAGAAGCTTTTTCAGCTCCTCCAGTCCGGTGGAATGTCTGTATTTTACCATCTTATAGGAAATGCCCATTACCTCGGAGATCTTCAGCAAGGTCATCCCTTCATAATAATGGAGCACTATCACCTCTCTCTGCTGTTCGGAAAGCTTCTCCAGAGCACGCTTGAGGTCATCGAGCTGTTCGCTGTCGAGTACGATCTCATCCGCACCCTCTACCGAGGCACTTTCCTCTTCGAGCTCTGCGTGTTCGCGGTGTGTGCGGTAGTAATCTATGACGATATCATGTGTCATCTTGAACAACAGTGTCGATACCTTTGCATCCCTGCCGTCAAATGTGTCGAGCGACTTGAAAAGCTTCAGAAAAACTTCCTCACACAGGTCTTCTGCATCCTGATATGATGAAATCCTTGACGATATGTACCCGAATACCTTATCCCTGTACTGGCGGTAAAGCTCTTCGGGTGAGACCATTAGGATCAAACGATAGGCCTGCTTTCTACAGCGCTTATGGCATCAGCAAGTCTCTGCGGCAGCTTTTCAGGCTTTTTGCCCCCGTCGGGAGGGAGAATGCCGCCTGCAGCCATGGCAAGATCGTCAAAATCCAGCGCCATATCCTGCTCGTCAAGACCGTACTTGCTGCGGATGCTGTCTGTCATTTCCTTCAGTCCGCTGTTTTCTTCAAATTTCTGTAACTCAAATAGTCCGGATAGATAAGATTCAAATTTCATCTTCACGATTCCTCACTTTCTTTGGGAATTCCCGTTTGATCAATGATGCAGAAGTTTTTGCGGGTATCAATATAATTATACACCAATCTGCTGTGATTTGCAAGACCTTGTGTAAAATTGTTCCTGATTTTTCCCCGGGTATAGTTCTGCATTTTCATTTCTTGTATATTTAACCGATCTGCCTGCAGAAAAGGACAAAATATATCCGAAAATGGTATACAAATATTTTTTCTTTTTTTAGGCATATTGACGGTTTTTATCTCCGGACTTATGCTGTTCGCGCTCCGGCTCCTTTTTGGATCCGCACACAGCCCGGCGGATCCGTGAGACCTTATCTGCCCTTCTCAGCCACGCTGCTTCACTGTGTGCGTTCTTTTGGGTACGGTGATAAAGTAAGCATCCCTATTATATGGCCTGTCGAGCTTTTTGGCTACATACTCATATGCTTCCGCGCGGGTGACTTCCTTGCCATTGATGAAGTAATTATTATTGCCGGAACAACGGGTTACAGAGCGAACGCACATTTTTGCCCAGGATTCATCTGTAATTCCGGAAACTTTTCCCCAGTGGAACAATGCGTATGAAACGCCCCATCTGTCCGGACATACTCCCATATCATTCAGAAACTGTGAATCCTTGCAGGTTTCGTTTCCGGTAGCCGAAACGCTGTGTGATCCTGCGGAAACTGTTATCGCTGCTGTAGCAAGTACTGCTGCCATAATTTTAGTGAACTTATTCATTCTGATCAATCCTTTTTTTCTTTGTTATGCTTATTGACGAGACTGCGAACATGTTCATATGCCTGATACCGGCGTACTCGCTTTCCATTTATATAGTACTCGTTATTTCCGCTTACCTTTGTAACGACTGTTACTCCGGCTCTCGCCCATGCCGCTTCGAGATCGCGTGAGGCTTCTTTCCAATGGAATGTCGAATAAGCTTCAGTCCATACATTTGCACTAAAACCCATACTTTTGAGAAATCGTGATTCCGGATCCATATCTACGATACTTGCCGAAACGCTGTGTGCGCCTGCGGAAACTGTTATTGCTGCTGCAGCAAGCACTGCTGCTATGATCTTGGTGAACTTTCTTGTCTTTGTGGTTTTCATAAATATCTCCCTTTATTATCCTATTCTTTTATGCCTATGATCTGACGGTTTCAGTTTTTTAAAGAATCTGCTTTTATTATATGTCTTGATATGTCTTGCCGAGCTTCTTTGCTGCATAGTCATATGCTTCCTCGCGTGTGACTTTCCTGCCGTCGATATAGTACTCGTTAGAGGAGACAGGATTAGTAACGGCTCTTACGCCGGCTCTCGCCCATGCCGCATCAACATCTTTGGAAACCTCTCCCCAGTTAAACGCCGTATACAGATTAGTCCATTTGTTGGAGGAAACCCCTATTTCAGTGAGAAACAATGAATCTATAGCTACACCGTCTGTTGCAGCCGAAACGCTCGTTGTGCCTGCGGAAACTGTAATTGCTGCTGCTGCAAGCACTGCTGCCATGATCTTAGTGAACTTTCTTGTGGTTATGGTATTCATAATAATTTTCCTTCTTTTATCTTCATATTTATGATATCAAAGTGTTGTTTATCTTGCTTTAGCGCGCTTTTTACCACGCTGGGGAAAGAAAGTATTTTTATTGTATGTTTTGCCGAGCTTTTTGGCTACATATTCATATGCTTCCTCACGCGAGACTTCCTTACCGTTGATGTAGTATCTGTTCAAATCATCATAAACGGTAACAGATCTGACTCCCATTTTTGCCCATGCCTGATCTGCTGCTGTGGAAACTGTTCCCCAGTGGAATTTTGTGTACCAATTGCCCCATCTGTCCGGGCATGCTCCCATATCATTCAGAAACTGCGTATCAAGACCTGTTTCTTTTGGCTCGGCAGAAACACTCGTTGTGCCTGCGGAAACCGTTATTGCTGCTGCAGCAAGTACTGCTGCCATTATCTTAGTGAACTTTCTTGTCTTTGTGGTTTTTATAAATATAACTCCTTTTATTTTGTGGCCTTCCGGCCGCTGTATTTCCTTCACGCTTCTTTAACCGACAGACCAAAGAAAAAGAACCATGGAAAATAAAAAAAGTTTTCTGCACAATATTACATTAGCGGTACACTTTTGCGATTTAAAGTTCCGAGCCACAAATGAAAGTACGAGTAGCAGCGGTGCTTTGCTGATTCTCTGATTTACTCTATTTGAAAATGAGAGTTTCGGGCTTCAAATGAGCGTTACCGTTCAAATGAAAGCGCGGGTAACTGCGGACTTTGTCCGCCGAACGGTAGCCTCTTGTCTTAAACGGCTGATTTGCAGCGAGTCAAAGGGGATGAAACACCAGAGGGACGGAACATCGGTTTGCAATGACAGTCTTATCTGTGCGCCGTCCCTCTTCGTTTCTCCCCTTTGTATCCCCTTTTCCCCACTCTGAAGTTTATTTGCTTCCAGTTTGGACACCGTTTATAACCCACTCAGAATTATCAGCGCATTAAATCCTACATTCGCTCAGGTGTGTTCTGTGAGAACAGTCGCCGATGTATGACTGCTTTCTGTTTCATTTGTCTTGCCCTGCAATTCTGTCAGTCACCTGCTCTCAAGCTTGTCAACCTCTCATATTAGTTTGTACGGCGGACAAAGCCCGCTGTTACCCGTATGTTTATTTGTGGGAAGTGTTTTGATTGTAGCTTGAAACTTTAATTAAAATGCTGTTTTAGGCGAGACCGCACTAATAAGGCCTTGCCGCCCCTGAAAGGCACTTGCGCACACTTAAAAAACATGGTATAATCAAGATATGGAAGAATATACT
>CAMHMM010000091.1 GCA_946186215.1 uncultured Ruminococcus sp.
ACTGCTGCCACCGAATGGACAGGCGACAATATCGAGGTGGCCGCTCTTGACGAGGAAGAGATCGCAGATGTGGACATTTCCGGCAAGAAGCTAAAATGGCTCGGTATATACGACCTCAACCCCACTAACGATTCACCCGAAAGAAGCCCTGAACTGGCTCTGTTTGAGGATACCTACGGTGCGAGCATAGAGTATATCCCCACTACCAGCGACAAGCGCTTTGACGACCTTGCAACAGCTATCCTCGGCGGTTCTTCCCCCGACATATTCGCCTATGAGTGGCGCACCTTCCCCTATGATATCTCAAAAGGGCAGTACCAGCCTGTTGATGAGCTGGTTGACTGGGATGATCCCAAGTGGGCGGATGTAAAGGACATCGCCGATTCGCTCATCTGGAAGGGCGAGCATTACATAGCTCCCACAGGCTATTCCTTCAATGACACGCAGGTGCTCATGTACAATACCACGACCGTTGAAAACGAGGGCTTTGACGATCCCTATGAGCTGTACCTCAATGGAAAGTGGACATGGGACAGGTTCGTTGATATGATGAAATCCTATGTGGAGGATCATCCCGATGAAGAGGTATACGGCATAGGCGGCTGGTGGGCAAATGCATTTGTATTCACCGCAGGCGAGACTATGGTCACCTACGACGGCAAGACCTTCGGCAACAACCTCAGAAGCGAGCGCATCGAAAAGGCGCAGGCAGTGCTGCAGGATATCTATCGCTCCAACCTTATCAAGCGCGGCTGGATAGGCCCCGAGTCTGCATTTCTTGACGACAGCATACTTTTCTACGGAATGGGAACATGGGCATACAACGCAGCAGCTCTCTCCCGTCCCGAGGATACTATACAGATCGTTCCCTTCCCCAAGACCGAGGAGGGAGACAAGGACTATGTTTCCAACAAGGTATTCACATATATGTGGGTAAAGGGCTCCGATAACGGCGACTGCGTAAAGGCATGGCTCGACTGCTGCCGCACGGTGAACTATGATGAGAAGTATGTAGAGGCCACCAAGGAAAAATTCCTCAGCAACAGCCCCGGATGGACACCCGAGATGTATGACCTTGTAATGGAGTTCTACGACAGCGATAAGTTCATTCAGACCTATGACTACGGATACGGTCTTTCCACTCTTATGGCGGATGATGTTATGACCATTCTCTACGAAGGCATTTCCAACGAGCAGTTCGAGGACTGGGTGACCGCAAGAGAGCAGTATTATGATATTGTTCAGGAAGAGATAGATGTATATTCCGAATAAGCGTTGATGAATATGATCACTACTTATCCATTTTCTCCTTATTAAGCACATAACCCCTGCTCCGCATATCAGGAGCAGGGGTTATGTGTTTAAAAGCACTGCGCTGTATGATTATTCCTTTTTGCTCTTGTCGGTAGGCTTTACAAGTACCACGCAGAGTATCAGTGCCACGATATAGAGCGCGATGGTGAAGAACAGGACATTCTGATAGCCGACGGGGTTTATCTGCACACCGTCATGCTCGATGAACTCGCCTGTGTGGTTTACGATGTATGTTGCTACCTGATTACCGGTAAGGCCTGCAAATGCCCATGCGGAAAGGGTAATGCCGTGTATCGCGGAGATACTGCTCATGCCGTAGTGGTCGGAAAGAAGTGTGGGAACATTGGAGAAGCCGCCGCCGTAGCCTGCGTTTACGATGAAGATAAGTGCAAGTACGAGGAATATCAGAAGACCGTTGCCCTCGCCGTTCTTGATGCCCTGAGTGAGCATTACAAGACCTGTGAACGCGATGGAGAGGATGAATATCATCTTATAGACGGTGTTTCTGTCTTTCATGGTATCAGCCCATGCGGAGAAGCCGAGTCTGCCGCCTGCATTGAAGATAGCCGAAACAGTGGAGATAATGCCTGCGAATGCTGCAAGACCTACGCACTTTACGATCATTTTCTCCTGAGAGATAAGAGCAAGACCGCAGGTGATATTGATGTAGAACATTACCCAGATACCGATATAGTTGGTGACGGGCTTTGTCTTGATAACATCCAGGATCTTGGGCTTTTCTGCATCATTCTGAGGCTCATGCCAGTCAGCGGGCTTTGCAAGGAGCAGATGACCTACGAACATCATCACGAAATATACGCCTGCAAGGATGAAGAACATCTTGTAAATGCCGCTCTCGCCGAGGCCTTCGAGCATAGCCTGCATGATAGGGGATGCGATAGCCTTTGCCGCACCGAAGCCTGCAACTGCAAGACCTGTTGCAAGTCCCTTTCTGTCGGCAAACCAGAGCATAAGCGTTTTTACGGGTGAAAGATAGCCTGTGCCGAGGCCGATGCCCATGATAAAGCCGTAGCTGATGTATATGCCTATGAGAGAGATCATACTGTGCTGATGATTGCCGCCGTACCAGATGAAAAAGCCTGTGCCGGCCATACCTGCAGCAAAGCAGATAGTTGCGATAAGTGAGGATTTGTGTATATCCTTTTCAACGATATTGCCCAGGAATGCCGCAGACATACCGAGGAAGAATATCGCAAAGGAAAACGCCCATTCGGTCGCACCCTTTGAAAAGCCGATGTGATCAGCTATTTCCTGTGAAAAGATCGACCAGCAATACACCGTACCGATACTGCAGTGAAGCAGCAGGGCGGGTATAGCTGCGCGAAACCATTTGTTGTTCTGCCAGCCCTTTTTGTTTTCCATTGTTATCAGATCCTTACCTACTGTAAATCGTATCAAAACAGATACTTTTTCAAAGAAAATACCGGATAAGGCTTGTACATTTTTCATGTGCGGCCTTCCCGTTACCCGGCATTTTTCCAAATTCTATAATATTATACATTAAATGTACCGAAAAAGTCAAGAGCTAATAATGAATAATCCTCCTGTGGGTTTACATTTATCCATGCTTTGCCAAAAATAATTTGTTTAATTTGCACAAGCAAAAAAAAGGAAATATGTTGACAATTTCGCCGCTGCTGTGATATAATGAATAGTGTGTTTGCCGCAGGCAGGCGCATCTCTTGTGTTCTCCTGCCGCATGGCGGGTAGAACATGGAAAATATCAGGTCACCGGGCTTTAAGCTCATTAAATATACGAAATACGGTTCGGCAGCATACGGCAGGGGAAAGGCATATCTTTCCTGCGCTGAATAAGGCTGCAAGATTTGGAACAAAGGAGAATGTTAATGGAACAGGGGACATCTGCGAATCCTCAGATGCAGAACAACAGGCAGCCGGAAGAGACAGAGATAGATCTTCTCAAGCTTGCCTTCAATCTGTTGGAGCATCTTCCCTTTATCATCGTGATCACGGTGTTTTTTGCTGTCTGCGGCTTTGTCGGTACAAAGCTTTTCATGGATTATAAGTATACCTCGCGGACTTATATGTATGTCAAGAACAGCACTGACGGCGGAGAGAGAGAAAGCATCGGTTCATCGGATCTTGTTACATCAAGAAACCTTGTAAGCACATATATCGTTATTCTTGAAAACAATGTTGTAGTTCAGCGTGTTGCGGACGAGCTTGTGAAAAATGAGCAGATCAAGGACCGCCTGCCATACTGCTTCAATGTAGGCGGGGATGCTGAACACCCGACCATAAAGGCGGCCGAGCTCAAGCGCTGCATTTCCATGGCATCGGATAACAACACCGAGGTGCTGGTCGTTTCCTGCACCACCAAGGATAAATATGTCAGTGCGGTAATATGCGACATATACGCGATGATCGCACCCGAATACCTTATCAGAGTAGTCGGAGCGGGTTCTGTTGAGGCCATAGGCCCTGCTGAGATACCTGCAGGCCCGTCCTCGCCCAATGCCACAAAGAATACCATGGTCGCAGGTCTTGTGGGCTTTGTTCTGATCTGCGGCATCTATACCCTGCTTTTCCTGCTCGACAGGACGATCAAGGAAGAGGAGGATATCAAGAACTTCGGTCTTCCCTATCTGGGCGATATCCCCGAGATAAATACTGCAAGGGGAAAATCCAACAAGAAGAACAACGAGATAATGGATCTTACGGAGACCACGCTTCTGAAGAAGGATATCCCCTTCGCCGTAAAGGAATCCTACAAGGCTGTTCGTACCAATATCATGTTCTCCCTTTCGGTAAGAGAGAAGAAGATCATTGCGGTCACCAGTGCCAATGCAGCTGAGGGTAAATCCTCCGCATCCGCCAACATCGCCATCACACTTGCACAGACCGAGGCAAGGGTACTGCTTATCGACGCGGATATGAGAAAGCCCACAACTCACCTTCGCTTCCAGCTTGAAAACACAAAGGGACTTTCCGAGATACTCGGCCGTATGTGCAAATTTGACTCGGCTGTTCACAAGAATGTCACCGATCATCTTGATGTGCTCACATCGGGCTCCTGCCCTCCCAACCCCTCAGAGCTCCTTACATCATCCGTTATGCGGGCACTTCTTCACGGTCTCGAGCAGCGCTACGACTATATAGTTATCGATACGCCTCCCATAAATGTGGTAAGTGACGCACTGGGACTTGCTCCCTATATCGGCGGCCTGGTAGTTGCCGCAAAGTATAATGCTACCACTACTGACGAGCTTGCTGCGGCTATACAGAATATCAACTTCACCAAGGCTGATATCCTCGGTATCATCATCACTCAGGTGGAAAGAGGCGGCGCAGGCTACGGCAAGTACGGAAAGTACGGCAAATACGGCAAGTATGGCCGCTATGGAAAATACAGCAAATACAGCAAGTATGGCTACAGCAAATACGGTTACGGCAAGGGCGGCTATGGCTACGGTTACGGCTATGAGTATGAATCACCCATCGACAATGAACCTGTAAGCGCAGGGCACACGGACGAGCCGCAGAAAAAGACTGCTGAACAGTGACAGCTTAGATTCGAGGATACGATGATAATTGATTTTCACTGCCACATCCTGCCGGATTTTGATGACGGCAGCCTGTCCTGTGATATGTCGCTCAAAATGCTGGAGCAGGAAAAACAGCAGGGAGTGGAAAGAGTGGTGCTCACACCCCATTTCTACCGCTACCGCGAGGAGCCCGAGCATTTTCTGAAAAGGCGGCGCGAGGCAGCGATAAAGCTGGTCAACGCCATGAGAGAGGCGCGGGGAGATTATCCCGAGCTGCGTCTGGGCGCAGAGGTGGCAATGACACGCCAGCTCAGATATGAAGACCTCATGCCCTTTTGCATAAACAACACCAACACCCTTCTGCTGGAGCTTCCGTTTGAACCTATGGGCGGCTGGCTAAAGGATGTTGAGGCAATAATCAACCAGAACCGCGTTAAAGTAGTACTGGCTCATGTGGAGCGCTTCCGCTCTGTGGTGGGCAAGAGAGATTTCCCGAAGATAATGGAGCTGCGGGCGTTAAAGCAGATTAATACCACGCCGCTGCTCAATGACGGGTTCTTTTCCAAAAAGCAGATATTCAGAATGATACAGGATGAGCAGGTACACATCCTCGGAACGGATGCACACAATCTTGACACACGCCCTGTCAATATGGGTGAGGCGTTAAAGCTGCTTTCCGAAAAGGGAATGCGCGAGCATATCCGCCGCATGATGAAAAACGCAGAGAAGATAACATGAATACAGCGCCCCGACGGATCTCCCGTAGGGGCGCTTTTAATGGCTTATACGATCTGCTCAGAGTATTCCGGATGTGTGTTTATTCGCCGGCAATCTCATATTCCCTGATCTTTTCGTTTATATCCTCGATGATCTCCGGAGAAGCATAATCGTCCTTATCCTTGTATACCACAGCAAAGGCGAAATTATCCGCCATGCATTCCTCAGCAGCGATCACATAATCGGTGTTCCTGCCGACTACATTCCTGAAATCCGGCACATCTGCCGCCATGTAGAATTTATCCTGCGTATCAACGGGCAGCAGTGCGGGCTGCACATGGTCGAAGAATGTGCCGTAGCCCTCCTGGTAATCTTCGATATATGTGACGATCATGCATCTTACGGGCTTGCCCTCTATCTCGAATACGGCATAATTGTCGTATCTTTCCACATCGGGGTTTGACAGGATGTTTGCCCGCATTTCGGGCTTTATTGTTATGCTGCTGTCGATCTCGGTCTGTATCACGGAATACATATCCCGCCTGAAATCATAATTTTCTCTGGTCATGCAGTGGAAAAATTCGTGTACCAGTATGTTATAGCCCTCTTCCTGATTGGCCTTGTTATCGCCGATAAGAAGCTGTGTTACATAGTCGCCGAGGCAGATCTGCGTTCCGTGGGTGTATCCGCCTGCGCCGCCCTCCTCGTCCATGGTCGTCTTGATAAAGATTATCTCTTTGGGCAGCTCATATTTGAAGCCCATTTCCGTGAGGCGCGTTTCAAGGTTTTTCATGCACTTGTCTATGGCTGCCTTTTCATCATCCGAATAGCTGCGGACATTTGCAGAGATCAATTCCCTGAACTCATCGAGCGTAGCGCCCTTTTTGCCCACACGGTAATCAAGATCATTCTGTGTAAGGTTTTCCAGATATTCAGTCTGCCCCAGCAGAAGTGTCTCTGCTTCATTCTGATCTGCGTAGCGATAGGCTATATGCAGCCCCCTTGTACTGCTGCAGCCTGTGAAGATGACCGCTGCGAATACGATCAGCAAAGGCATCAGCAGATATTTTATCCTTTTCATCAGCTGATATTTTCCGCTATCAGCGCAGACATATCATACAGGCCTGCCTGTCTGCCGGAAACGAATACAGCGGCATTTACTGCGCCCACTGCAAACACTTCCTTTGAAGCTGCCTGATGGGAAAGGGTGATGACCTCGTCGCGGCCTGCAAATATGATATCATGCTCGCCGACGATGGTGCCGCCTCTTATTGCGCTGATTCCCAGCTCCTGCTTTTCTCTCTTATGGCGCACGGAATGGCGGTCGTATACATATTCATACTGTCCGCCTGCTGCCTCGTTTATCGCATCAGCCAGCATGAGTGCTGTGCCGCTGGGTGCGTCTATCTTCTGGTTGTGGTGCTTTTCGAGTATCTCGATATCGAACTGTCCGCCCAGTATCTTCACGGCAGATTTAGCAAGCCCCGCAAGAAGATTTACGCCGAGTGACATATTGAATGTGAAGAATACAGGTATCTCGGATGCAGCTGCACTGATCTGTGCCTTCTGTTCATCGGTGTAGCCGGTGGTGGCGATCACTGCAGCGATGTTGTTTTTCTTGCAGTAAGCAAGCAGTGAGTCAAGCACAGAGGGGTGAGAGAAATCTATCACCGCATCGGGCACCTCGGTGAGCTGATCGAAGCTTTTGTATATGGGGAATTCTCCGTTGGGCTTGTCGTTTATATCTATGCCGGCAATTACCTCGCAGTCATTCCTGCCGGAAACGACAGATGCGATGACCTTTCCCATATGGCCGTTTGCACCGGTTATAACTAATTTTTTCATGGCTGTTCCTTCCCTGCAAAACGCCTGATAGAGCATGAGCTTTTTCGGCGCATATGCATACTTTTATACGATATGAAAAGGCAGCAGACATACCGCATACCTGAGTTTATGCTCATGTCTGCTGCCGTGTAGCTCGGATATCTTACTTGAGAAGTCCCGAATTTCTGAGGACACTGCGGAGCTTTTCCTTCTTCTCCTCTTCCATTTCATAGAGGG
>CAMHMM010000092.1 GCA_946186215.1 uncultured Ruminococcus sp.
ACAACATCTTTACCGCTTGAAAAATAAATCCAAGCTTTAGAATACGATGATGGGATTATACTGTTGAAATTATTCCCTATTTGGATATGTAATTCATCAATTGTATGATTCATATAATTAACCTCCATTAAGAATATCAAAGGGAGCAAAACCTTGACCTTCAAGATTTTTAAATGGCGTAAAATACTCTTTCACATCACCATTTTCCATAGTTACCGTAGTAACAATATCAAACCTGCTTGGTCTCAATGGACTAAAAAGTGACTCCGAATATTTTATTATAGAAAAGAATATATACAGAGATCACGATCATTGACATTATGATGCACAATTTTACATCGCCAGGGCTCAGCGTGAGTATAGAGGTTGAGCCGAAAAGCGTGCTGCATACATCACCCGAAATATTAGTGCCGGAGGGAAAGCGGTTCATAAGCAGATATCCTACAGCCAGAGCACCGACGGAGATCATAGCGATCGCTGCATCTCCCCGTATCTTTGCATTATTTCCTGTTCGGAGCAACAAAACTGCGCTTATCAGTGTAACAGGCAGTATTACGACCATGTTGTTCATTCCGGCAAGCATGTCTATGAACTTCTGCATTCCCGGACTGATGTTGTCCGTACCCGAAAGGGATACGATCGATTGTTTTATTATCACGGGAAACGTTGCTGCAAGGGACATTGCTCCGAATGCAACATGAGAAAGCCCGTCTCCGATGTATGAAAAGCGTTTCAGTACAAGAGAAACTCCCAACAGTGATGAACACAGGGCTATAAGAAGTCTTACGATGAACGCATATCTGACAAAGGGAAACTCAAAATATGTCCGCAGTTTTTCTATATATTCAGTCATTTTCCTTTTCCCTTTCTGATAGAAATGTTTTCCCTGTCCTGCTGTTGAGATAATCCTCTGTTTTGCCGAAGAAAAGCTGTTTTTTCGCACCGATATGCAGTATATGGGAGGCATATCTGACGGATGAGGCTACATCGTGTGAGACCATTATCATCGTAATGCCTTTCATTATTCAGTTTTGCTATGAGCTCATAGAGATCAATCTGTGCTTTCGGATCAAGTCCTGTGACTGGTTCATCAAGCAGGAGCATCTTGTCAGCTGCACAAAGTGCTCTTGCGAGCAATACTCTCTGCTGCTGCCCTCCTGACAATTCCCTGTAGCAGCAGTGCGACAGATGAGTTATACCCAATCGCTCCATATTCTTTTCTGCGCCTTCTCGCTCTGCTTTTTTATAAAATGGACGCAATCCGCATTTTCCCAAGTATCCCGAAAGGACTATCTCACGAACGGATGCAGGAAAATCCTTCTGAACTGTCGTCTGCTGAGGAAGATAGCCTATACCTGATATATTCCGTTCTATGTTCCCGGCGGATACGGGATGCAGGCCGAGTATAGTCTTTACAAGTGTGCTTTTGCCCGAACCGTTTTCTCCCAGAATACAGAGATAGTCGCCGCTGCATACTGTAAAATCGATGTTTTCTGCCACTATACCGCTCTCATATCCGAGAGATACATTTTTACAGACTATTTCTTCACTCATATTGATCGCCTCTTAAATAAATGAAAGACATTCCGAGTACTTATTATGTACCCGGAATATCTGATGTTATGATGTATCAGCAAGCAAGACAGCTTTCGTTAACGGTGTATTCGGCTTTGGTCAGCAAAACATCTAAATAACTATTCCTACACAAATCGAAAAACTTGATTTGTGTAGGAGTAGTCTGTTATATCACGGCTTTTGTGTATGCCCCTTTTTGAATGTCCTACTGATTTGGGACATACAGTACAATATGTCAAATATGTCTATTATGTCTCATATGTCTTTTTTGTGGGAGATGCGGTATTCTTCACCATCTTACAGCCCAGCGTTTACGCAGGGTATCAGCAGTTTCGTTTACAATCACTGTTTTCTTTTCCGTTCTTTCAACTGCACATAATTTGGCAAGAGCGTTCTCGAACGCATCTTCATTCACGGGTATGTCTGCCCATGTGTCAGTCCATGAGGAAAGATATGCCGCGTTGGAGATGGAAAGAGAATTCAGTCCTTCTTCGCCCCGTGCGATAAGCTCTCTGCCGTCAATTATCGCATCTGCGAAATTATTGAGTACAGCTGAATGTCCGTTCGGCTCAGGAGCAGAATATTCTTCATAGTCTGTTTCAGGGGATATAAATCCGTTATTACTGTGGAAACATATCTCCCGCTCATCCTCTCTGAGCTTCCAGTGTTTCAACTTTCCGTCCTCCAACACGAGCTTGCCCAGAGTTCCGGATATTTCAAGGCGGTTTGTGCCCGGAGCTTCGCCTGTGGTCGATATGAATACAGCTGTAGCTCCGTTTTCATACTCACCGTAGATGGTAACATCATCCTCAACACCGATATTATGGTACTTTCCGAAGAAGCAGAATGCTCTCACTCTCTTTGGCATACCGAATATCCACTGCCACAGATCAAGGTTGTGAGGTGCCTGATTGAGCAGTACTCCGCCGCCTTCCCCGTTCCATGTAGCGCGCCATGTACCGGAATCATAGTATGTCTGTGTGCGGTACCAGTTGGTCACTATCCATACAAGTCATTTCGTTTCACCGAGCTGACCGCTGCTCACTATCTCCCGTGCCTTTGCATATATTGGATTGGTACGCTGATTGAACATTATTGCAAACTTTACGTCAGCTTTCTGTGCAGCCTCATTCATCTCGCGGACTTGCCTTGTATATACGCCTGCGGGCTTTTCGGTGATCACATGGATACCTCGCTTGAAACATTCCATAGCAAGGCGGGGATGATCATAATGAGGTACAGCTATCAGAGCCGCATCTATCAGCCCGCTGTCAAGCATTTCATTTGCATCGCTAAATGCTTTGGCAGATGGGCAGGTTTCTGCCGCCTTGTTTAGCTTTTCAGGATCGGTATCCGCAAAAGCAGTGACATTGATACGGGGACATTTGCCGCTCATCACATTATTCAGATGACCGCTGCCCATATTGCCCATGCCTATTATACCCAGTCTTACAGTATCCATCTTCATCCTCCTATAATATCACGCAAAGCCGATACAGCCGCTGCAAATGCTGTCCGTGAGTCCGGATAGCAGTATTTATGTCCTGTATTGTTCCGTTCCAGCTTCTCAAAGCCTTCAAATACTGTAAGATGAGGCTCTACGGTTAGTACATCACCTTTGTACTGCGAAAGCAGATAGCTCAGCTGCCCGATCCCTTTTCCTGCAGGTACTACCTTCCCATCAGCCAGAGCGTCCTTTATATGCATATACTCAACATACGGAGAGAGGATATCCCATGCGGTCTTTGTATCCTGCCCGCACTGTATAAAGTTTGCAGGATCGAATACAGCCTTCATTTCCGGGAGAGCTTTGTGTATCTCAAGACATTTATCGGCTGTATCACCATATATGCCCTTTTCATTCTCATGACAAAGAATTATCTCGCTACCTTTTGCTGCTTCTATAAAACTGTTAAGCCTTTCAAGCACCTCATCAAGCTGATCAGCCTCATAAAAGCTGAAAAGTCTGATATGCCTTGCACCGAGAATATCGGCGGTCTCAAGACTGTGTTTGAATTTGTCAAGGTGTGGGGAAAAGTCATCAGAGATACTGATCTTTCCGTAAGGCGAACCAAGCGACCATACTGCAAGTCCTTCGTCATCAAGTCTTTTACGGATATACCGTGCCTTTTCATTTGTTATATCCGCTATGTTCTCTCCGTCAACGCCCCTTATTTCAAGGAGTTCCATACTGTTTTCCTTCATGGCGGTTATCTGTCCGTCAAGAGTTGATGCAGCCTCATCTGCAAATGCGGCTATTTTGTATCTCATATATCCTGCCCCCTGTTTCAAGTTTTAAATATGATACCACGAAACTATTGACATTGCAATTGCATATTTTATCAAAATATATTGCAAATCTGTGCATAAATGTGTTATACTGTATAGGGGTGATGATGTGGATATATTCAATGAGTATCCGGCAGAGGAGCTTTATATCTCCTATGGTAAACATTCCTGTCCGAATAATGATGATTTTTATTTTCATATCCATGATAAGTGCGAGATCTATTATTTTGTCAGCGGTGCGGCAGAGTATCTTGTTGAAGGCTCGGTATATCCGCTTTCAAAAGGAAGTATGCTGATAATGCGCCCGGGTGAATCTCATCGGGTAAAAATACTGGGACAGGAGACCTATGAACGCTATGCCGTAAATTTTCCTCTTTCAATATTTGACAGCTTTGATCCGAAGCGCACTCTGATGAGACCATTTACAGACCGTCCTCTCGGCAAACGAAATCATTATACACCAGATATCACGCAAAAGATGTTTGCTGATATGTGTTCAGACAGTCTCGATATTTATGATCGAAAGGTAAAGATGATGACCGCGCTTGTTATACTTTTTGACTGTATTGACCGTGGGTTTTCCAAGACTGCTCCCAGATATGAAGAAAAAACGACTGTTGCTGAGGAGATAGTAGGATATATTAACAGTCATCTTTTTGATAATATGTCTTTGGATAGTTTAGCAGCGCAATTTTATCTTAGCAGATCACAGTTCGGAAGGATATTTAGACAGGCAACAGGTGCTTCACCTTGGGATTACATCATAGCAAAGCGGCTCATAGCGGCAAATGAAATGATAGCAAACGGGTCTTCGGCGACCAATGCTGCTGTCTGTTGCGGGTTTGGTGATTATTCCTGCTTTTACAGGGCATATGTCAAAAGATTCGGACATGGTCCGAAGATGTAAGGCATTGAAGTTCATGATCATCCCCTGTATGTGTATACATCGTGACAGATCATCAAAAATCTGAGGAAACACAGATAATTTCAGATTGGTTTAAGATAAAGATGTTATCATTAACTCAATTCAAAAACAACAAACACCAAAGGAGTTAACGATATGAAAAAAATACACAGCATCTCAAAAGTCGTTGTTACTGCAGTACTCATATCTTCTATGTCAGCGGCTGTAATGCCTGTAAGTACATTTGCAGCAACCTCTTCATCAGCACAATTCTCTTCAAACTCTTCATCACAGACGATCAAATACGGTAAAGTGACATCTGTAAGTAATTCAAAAATAACAGTAGCCCTCGGAGAAGTGGATATGCCTCAGATGAACGGTCAAGCCGGTACTCCGCCTGAAATGCCCAACGGAAATACACAGAGCGGTCAGAACAACACCCCTCCCGAAATGCCACCTGATGGCTTTGGCGGACAAGGTATGCAGGGCGGGATGCCTCCCCAGATGCCAGACGGCATGGCAGGCGGACAGAACGGTACTCCACCTCAGATGCCCGGTGGTATGCCGAACGGACAGAATGGCACTCCTCCTCAAATGAACAACGATAATATCAGCTTTACTTCAAACGGTGAAAGTCTTACTATTTCCGTGAGCGGTGTAACCATAACCAAAATGGGGCAGACTGCATCGGTATCTGATATTTCCAAGGGCGATATACTCACACTTGTATATAATGGAAATGAAATAACAGAAATAAAGATAGGAGTTGATCCGTTTGGTATGAAGGGCGGAGCTCCTATGGGACAAGGAGCACCTCATAGTTCTGTATCTGTAGATGTGACAGGAAAATATACCGCAAGTGGTAAGAGTCTTTCCGCAACTTCAAAAACATTGAAGTCTACCGCATCTGATGTATCTGTTGTACTGGCAGAAAATAGCGGGAAATTCACATTGAAGAAATGCAAGCTCTACAAGTCGGGGGACACATCAAGTGAAGACGGCTCGAATTTCTACGGACTCAATGCAGTAATTACTGCAGAGGCAAACAGTACGGTAAAAGTAACAGATTCATATATAGAATCCGATTCCGAGGGCTCTAACGGAGTATTCGCAACAGGTACTGATGCAAAGATAACAGTCAAGGATACTACCATAGTTACAAAATCCAACTCATCACGCGGTCTTGACGCTACTCTTGGAGGCAGCGTAACCGGAACAAATGTCAAAATAACAACGAGCGGAGCACACTGCGCAGCTCTGGCAACTGACAGGGGCGGCGGAACGATAAAGGCGACCTCTTCCACTCTCAATACATCAGGAGACGGATCTCCCTGCATATATTCCACAGGAGACATCACTGCTGTCAAATGCACAGGAAAAGCAACAGGATCTCAGATAGCCGTAGTAGAGGGTAAAAACTCCATTACACTTTCAAACTGTACTCTCACAGGTGCAGGTAAAGACGGCGTTATGCTTTATCAGAGCACATCCGGTGATGCAGAGGTCGGAACGGCAGTATTCACTGCAACTTCAAGCAAGCTTAAGACCACTTCAACAGGTCCCATGTTCTATGTGACAAATACGGATGCAGTCGTAAACCTTAAAAACACAACCCTAAGCTTTTCTTCCGGCGTGCTTGTAAAGGCATCTGGTAATAACACCAACAACTGGGGCACACCCGGCAAAAACGGTGGAAAGCTGGAGTTCAATGCTAAAAAACAGACACTTAAGGGCGATATTGTTTGTGATGAAATAAGCAGTGTTGATCTTTCACTTAAATCGTCATCGGAATTTACAGGAGCGATAGACACGGAAAATACAGGCGATGTGAGCTTAACTCTTGACAAGTCCTCGGTATGGAATGTTACTGCTGATTCCTATGTAACATCACTCACTGACAGCGACAGCACATTCTCTAACATCAAGTCAAACGGAAATACTATATACTATGATGCGACAAACACTGCAAATTCCGCTCTTAACGGAAAGACGATATATCTTTCGGATGGAGGAAAAATAACACCGGCCCCATAAGATCATATAGCAAATTAAGGAGACAGCACCCACTGTCTCCTTTTTTCAGCCATCTTGTCTTTATCATCTTGAGCCTATACATTTACGATATTCTGTCGGTGTCTGTCCTGTTTGTTTCCTGAATCTGCGGATAAAGTTGTATTCATTTGAATAACCACATCGATGAGCTATCTCCCGGATATTCAGATTTGTTGATGACAACAGCCGTTTCGCACGGTCAATACATCCTTTTGTAACATCGCTCATTACACTTGTCCCGAACATTCTTCTGTATGTGTGTTGGAATGAAGAACGGCTCATACTCACCGATGCTGCCATTTCATCAACAGACATCACCTTGTTGGGTTCATTTATAAGTACTGCTCTGAGTTGAGTCATACGATGGTTTCTTTCTTTATAGTCACTGATGGAAAGAGATGTATTAAAATGCGACTGAGCTTATACATGAAAAGCTGCATATAGTGTTCTTCTATCTTTTCCCGATATTTCTGCTCCGAATAGTGCTCAAATGCGAGTATATGGATGATCTCGGACAGTTCTTCGGCATCACCGATATTTATCGGCTTATCAAACGGAATATCCAGATCCGAAACGAATGCTTCATCTTCTTCATCCATGACAAGATATATCCAGTCATCTGTGTACCCCTGACCATTGCCATAATATACGCAAGGTGTCTGCGGTCTGAAAAGGATAAAGG
>CAMHMM010000093.1 GCA_946186215.1 uncultured Ruminococcus sp.
GGTAACAAAGGTGCTCACAGCCCTTGATATTTCCGTTCCCGTGATAGATGAGGCGCAGAGGCTCGGCGCACAGCTTATCGTTTCTCACCATCCCGTGATATTTCATCCGCTCAGAAGGATAGACACCTCTGACACTGCGGCGGTTCCTGTTGCAGGGCTCATCAAGAGGAATATAGCTGCTATATGCACTCACACGCCCTTTGATATGTCTCCCTATGGCATGAATAAGGGACTGTATGAGCTTTTGTCGGCGTGTCTCGGTCTGTCGGAGAGCTATGAGCCCCTCGAGGACTGCGGCAGCGGGTGCATGATCGGCAGGATATATGAGCTGAAAACGCCACTTGAATGCGGTGATATAGTCCGTCTTATAAAGGACAGGTTCTGGTATGTGCGCATGAGCAGCGGGCAGGAGAAAAAGCTTGTTTCCCGCATTGCCGTGAGCTCCGGAGCGGGCAACAGCTTTGTAGAGACTGCTGCTGCAAGGGGCGCGGATGCGCTCATTTCGGGCGATCTGAAGCACGATTCCTATATTTCAGCTATGAATATGGGCTTTGCACTGTTTGACTGCGGCCACTACGGAACAGAGAGGATATTCCGCGATATAATGCGCGACCTTCTCATTGCCGGTGGGATAGATGCGGTATCCTCGGAATGTGAGGATGCGCCGGATATAATATACTGTTAATGGAGCATATAAATGTTTGATAAATTAAAGGAGACCGTAAGGCACTACGATGATATTGCTGCGGATGTGGTAAAGCCGGAGGTGATCGCCGATACCGCACTGTATGCGGCGCTTATGAAGGAATACAGCACCCTTACGCCCATTGTGGAAAAGTACGGGGAATATCAGCAGGCCGTGCAGGACGAGGCAGATGCCCTTGCGATGATAGACGAGCCCGATCCCGAAATAAAGGAACTTGCAAGAGCGGAGCTCGATGATGCCAAGGAGCGCCGTGAGCGCACTGCAGAGGAGCTGAAGATACTGCTTATCCCGAAGGATCCCAATGATGAAAAGAGCGTTATCATGGAGATCAGAGGCGGTGCAGGCGGTGAGGAGGCGTGTCTTTTTGCCAACTCCCTTTTCAGGATGTATTCCATGTATGCCGAGTCGCAGCGCTGGAAGATAGAGGTGCTAAACGCCAACCCCACAGAGCTTGGCGGCTATAAGGAGATAGCCTTTTCCATAGAGGGAGCGGGCGCGTATTCAAGGCTCAAATTTGAAAGCGGCGTTCACCGTGTCCAGCGTGTGCCCGAAACGGAATCACAGGGGCGTATACAGACATCCACCGTTACCGTTGCGGTGCTTCCCGAGGCGGACGAGGTGGAGCTTGAAATAAACCCTACGGAGCTTAAAATAGATGTGTTCAGAGCATCAGGCGCAGGCGGACAGCATATCAACAAGACCGAATCCGCAGTGAGGATAACACATATCCCCACAGGGCTTGTGGTCGAGTGTCAGGACGAGCGCTCACAGCACAAGAACAAGGACAAGGCCATGAAGATACTCCGTTCAAGGCTCTATGACAAGCTCTGCGAGGAGCAGAACGAAAAGATAGCCTCCGACAGAAAATCCCAGGTGGGAACAGGCAGCCGTTCTGAAAGGATACGCACATATAATTTCCCCGAGGGAAGGCTCACCGATCACCGTATCGGTCTTACCATATACCGCCTTGAAGCCATAATGAACGGAGCACTCGACGAAGTGATAGATGCGCTCACTACTGCTGATCAGGCGGCAAAGCTTGCGGGGAATGAGGATTGATGGATACTCAGATCTTAGGCACATCACCTGAAGAGCTTTCCTGTGCGGCAGAGCTTTTGCGAAATGGTGAGGTAGTGGCGATACCTACGGAAACAGTATACGGCCTTGCGGGAAACGCATTTGATCCCACAGCGGCGGGAAAGATATATGCCGCAAAGGGCAGACCTTCCGACAATCCGCTGATAGTGCATATAAGCGAGATATCACAGGCAGAGAGCCTTGTAAAAAGCATACCAGCGGCAGCGCGGAAAATATTTGACGAGTTTTCCCCGGGACCTGTGACGGTCGTGCTTCCAAAGGCGGATATCATCCCTTCGGCTACATCCGGAGGGCTTGACACGGTGGGGATAAGGCTTCCCGCAAATCAATACGCAAGAAGGATAATAGACCTTTGCGGCTTTCCTCTTGCGGCACCATCCGCAAACCTTTCTGGAAGTCCCAGCCCTACATCGGCCGTTCATGTGATAAACGATATGCGCGGCAGGATCGCAGCCATAGTCGACGGCGGGGAATGCGGCGTTGGTGTGGAATCCACAGTGCTTTCCGTAAGTGAGGATTCCGTTGTCACGATACTGCGTCCGGGCTTTGTAACTCCCGATGATCTCAGGGATATTTTCGGTGCGGACAGGGTAAGGCTTGCAAAGGGAGTTCTTGAAAGGCTCGCAGACAGCGAAAGGGCTCTTTCACCCGGGATGAAGTACAAGCATTACGCTCCCAGGGCGGATATAGCTATTATCGAGGGCAGCCGTGAGACCTTTGAGGAATATGTGGAGCATCATGCAGAAGATGGCGTGTATGCGATGATCTTCGGAGATGAAAGCGTGAGCGTTCCCGTGTTCAGGATGGGGCTTACCGACATCGAGCAGGCACATACGCTTTTTGATATTCTCAGGGGGCTCGATGACGCGGGAGCTGTCCGCGTGTATGCAAGGTGCCCGCAGAAAAGCGGGCTCGGCCTTGCGGTGTATAACCGTCTGCTCAGGGCTGCCGGATTTGAGGTGATCAGGCTGTGATCATCGGTCTTACAGGCGAATCAGGCGCGGGAAAATCCACCGCTGCTGCGGAATTTGAAAAGCACGGCTTTTTTGCCATAGACTGCGATCGCGTGGCAAGAATGGTAACACAGGCGGGTGGCAGAGCCATCCTTGATGTGAAGAAGCATTTCGGCGAAGAAGTGATCAATGCCGACGGCAGCATGAACAGAAAAAAAGTGGGCGATATCGTTTTTGCCGACAGGGAAAAGCTGGATCTTCTTGAAAGTATCCTTTTTCCCCATATACTGGCGGAGGTCGATGCGATGATCGCACGGTGCGGCAGTGACAGGGTGCTGCTTGATGCGCCGACATTATTCGATGCGGGACTTGTAGGAAGCTGCGACGCGGTGGTGAGCCTTATCGCCGATGATGAGGTGCGTCTTGACCGCATCATGCGCCGCGACGGGATCACAAGAGATGCGGCGCTCGCCCGCTTTTCCTCGCAGAGAACAAAGGAGTTTTTCAGGGGGAATTCCGACTACACGATAGATAATTCTGCAACAGAAGAGGAGTTTTCCGAAAAGCTTGAAAGAGTTATCGCTGAACTGATTTCGGAGAAATGAACTAAGGCAGCCATATGCGCGGATTGGGATATTTGTGTATTTTAAACGAGCCTTGCCATGCATTTTAATGCAATACTACAAAAATATTGCTATTTCTTGCAAAATTCACTATTTATTAACAAAATCCTGATGACCATCTGATATAATAAAAAATGATATATAGTATTCTAAATACTATAGTTTTTTGTAAATGGAGGGTTTATAATGAAAAGACGAATCACAGCTCTGATCTCTATGATCGCAACGGCTCTGGTTCTGGTCTTCACCGGTGCTGCAGTTCAGGCTGCTACTACCTACAATCTGGGTGTGAAGAACAGAAGCGCCGATTCATTCGTGCTCACATGGGACGAGCAGAAGGGTGCTGATTGTTACAGGGTGTATGTTTACAATGAATATACACGCTCCTACAAGAAGTACAGAACAGTAGCACATGAAAAGTGCACATTCACAAGACTTGATCCTTCCACTACCTACAAGATCAAGGTAATGGCAATGGAGAAGGTTAAGGGCAAGTACCGTGAGCTTTCCGAGTCCGGTGCAGTAACAGTTACCACAATGGGCATCCTCGAGGCTGAGGAAGAAGTTCTTGACCTGACACCTCAGAAGAAGCCTGCTACCAAGGTTTCCGACCTCAGAAAGTGGGACCATGTTTACGAGAACTGCGGCAATGAAAGCATGGCTAACGGCTACATCACAAGCTATCTCAACAAGTTCAGGAATGCAGGCTACACTGTAGAGCTCGGCTATTCCGGTGCAACCTCTCACCGCATCCTTTTCAACGGTGAGTATGTCGGCACAGCTTACACCTACAAGACTGCGTATATCCCTTACGGCTACACCAATTATTCCTTCCTCGTTGAGACATACTTCGGTGAAGGCAATGTTTCCAGACCTTCTGCATTCAGCTCTTATGTAAAATATCCCGCAGCAACCAATTATAGCTATTACTATGATTATTATTACGGCTATCCCTACTACTATGATTATTATGATTATTACAAGGGATATCCCAGCTACTATAATAATCCCATCTATCTCCAGCATAAGAATGATTCCCGCTATGTTTTTACTGATACAGGCTACTACTTCAACGGAGTATTCCATTCTTATTGATAAAGCAACACGCCGGAGCAGCTCAGCCTGCTCCGGCTTTTTTATAGTTCGGGGGAAAGATTTAATTGCTGTCTTGCCGATCAATATTGTGACCTGCGCAGTAATAAAAGTTCCGAGCCACAAATTAGCATTGCCCATAAATCAGAGTACGGGTAACTGCGGCGTTTCGCCGCCCGCCTGATGCTGACTTGATTTTTGCAGAGGATTGTGCTATAATCATTACAGATACTCTTTATCGTAAAGGAACGGTGATATTATGCGCAGCAGCGGCGTTTTGCTCCATATCACATCTCTTCCCGGCAGATACGGCATCGGGACGATGGGCAGATATGCCTATGATTTTGTCGATTTTCTGAAAAAAAGCCACCAGACCTACTGGCAGATACTCCCCATAGGGCCTACGGGCTACGGCGATTCTCCCTACCAGTGCTATTCCGCATTTGCGGGAAATCCACTGCTCATCGACCTTGACAGGCTCGTTACGGCAGGGCTGATCGACGGGGATGATCTTGATCTGAGAGTGCTCGACAGAAAAAAGTTTGCAGACCTTGCACAGCTTTTTGCATATAAGAAGATCGTGCTTGCAAAGGCGTGCCATGCCTTTTTTGAAAAGGATGATCCGGCACTTACCGCCGAGTATGAGAGCTTTTGCAGGGAAAACTCGTTCTGGCTTGATGATTATGCGCTGTTCATGGCTGTAAAGGGACACTTCGGGCAGGCTATGTGGACGCTCTGGGATGATAAATTCAGGCTCAGGGATGAAGATACCCTTGAGGAATTTTCCGTATCTCATTCGGATGAGCTTCGCCAGTGGAAATTCATGCAGTTCGTGTTCTTCCGCCAGTATACCGCACTTAAAAGATATGCCAACAGAAACGGTGTGAAGATCTACGGCGATATGCCGATATATGTTTCGCCTGACAGCGCTGATATCTGGGCAAACCCTGAGATGTTCATGCTCAATGATGACCGCCGCCCGACAAAGGTGGCTGGCTGCCCGCCCGATCCCTTCGCTCCTACCGGACAGCTCTGGGGCAATCCGCTCTATGACTGGGAGCAGATAGAGAAAACAGGCTTTGCCTGGTGGATAAAACGGGTGGAGTACAGCGCAAGGCTCTTTGACCTTACAAGGATCGACCACTTCCGCGGTTTTGAGGGCTTTTATGCTATTCCCGCAGAGGACGAGACTGCAGAAAACGGTGAGTGGCTGAAGGGGCCGGGCATCAAGTTCTTTGACGCTATAAAAGAAAAACTGGGGGATGTGCCTCTTGTGGCAGAGGACCTGGGATTTCTTACCGAGGATGTGCATAAGCTCCTTGATGCAGCGGGCTATCCGGGCATGAATGTACTGGAATTTGCCTTCGGCGGTGATGACAGCGGTTATCTTCCCCATAATCACAGGAAAAACAGCGTGGTTTACATCGGTACTCACGACAATGACACCGTTCTCGGCTGGTACAGAAGCTGTGACGAGAAAACGAAGAACAGCATCAGTAAATACCTTGCGCTTAAAAAGGACAGCAGCGAGAAGAAAACGGTCAAGGCGCTGATAAGGGCGGCATTTGCGAGCCACGCAGATCTTTGCGTGATACAGATGCAGGATGTGCTGTTCCTGGGCTCAGAGGCGAGGATGAACACTCCTTCCACCATTGGCGGCAACTGGCACTGGAGAATGGACTCCATGCCCGGTAAGGAAGAAAGAAAGCTCCTGAAAAAATTTACGGAAATTTATTTCAGATGATGGTTTTTTTTCACTTTGTTTCGGTTAAATACAAAGAATCGGGTATTGCCCGTATCATAAAAGAAAAATTGGAGGAATTATCATGAAAAGATCGGTTAAGGCTTGTGCAGCAGCAATGGCAGCAGTTATGACATTTTCCTCTTTTGCAGCAGTGGTTTCTGCGGATACATTTGAGGCTCCTCTGGAGCTGACAAGTATCAGCGCAAAGGAAAAGAAGACAGCAGAGCTCAAAAAGGGCGTATATGCAGTCTACGGAAAAAGCGCGGACGGCACACTCAATAAGCTTACCTCATATCTTCTGGTATATGATGAGGAAAGTGCGGGAACAAGAGATCTTGAGCTGGGCATCGGCCTGCCTATAATGTATGAGCAGGAAAACGGAAAGATAATGTTCCATTTTGCCGATGTCGAGGATAATTCCCCTGCGGAGTTCAAGGCAGATGATTACGGCAATCTCATCGGCTTCATAAATTACAACGGCGAAAAGAAGGAGGATGTAAAGCTCGTCCCTGTTACAGGCGTTACGGTGGATAACTTCGAGACAAGAGTCGGTGCGCCTATAAAGAAGAGAAAGAGCAAGATCTTCAAGAAGGGCGTGTATACCGCAGATGACGGCATCATCAAGCGCTATTTCGTATTCAAGACCAACAACAGCGGCATTATGATAAACAAGGGCGAAGAGGTCGGCACAGCCTTTACCTGCAAGCAGAACGGCTCGGAGATCATCTTTGATTTCGGAGGCGAAGGCGATGTGACACCTGCTACCTTCAAATTCGTTGACGGAAAGCTCTACGGCACATTCCAGTTCGCCGACGGCGATTTTACCGAGTGCATGAGATTCAAGAGGGTAAAGAACGCCGATCCTAATAAGTTCTGATATTTACATTCCGGATTATTAAGTATCCCCCGCCGCGGCGGGGGATATCTTTATATGAGGACAGATGATCGGCATCTAATAAAGCATAATCCTGTCTACACTGAAAGAAAAGGCGGGGGTAAACTAAAGCTCCGAGCTGCAAATTAGCGTTACCCATAAATCAGAGTACGGGAGGGTGCAAGCTCTGCCTGTCCAAAATGTAAAAAATCATATGCATAAAAGCTCCGAGCATCAAAAGTCCGTTACCT
>CAMHMM010000094.1 GCA_946186215.1 uncultured Ruminococcus sp.
ACAGCAAGGGACGGCACACCACGACACACCGCCAGCTGATAAAGCTTCCGAACGGCGCAATGATCATTGATACGCCGGGTATGCGCGAACTTGGTATGTGGGATGTGACCGAAGGCCTCGGCAGCGCTTTTTCCGATGTAGAGCAGTATCTGGGAAGGTGCAGGTTCAAAAACTGCAGACATGAAACAGAGCCCGGCTGCGCCGTAAGAGCTGCCATCGAGGAAGGCCTTCTTTCCCGCGAGCGATGGGAGAGCTATATCGGCCTGAGCGCCGAGGCGGAGTATTCCGATGACAAGGCGGCATATCTGCGGCAGAAAAAGCAATGGTGCAAGGATATCGCAAAATTCAACAAGCAGCGAAAGCGCGACGCGAAGAAAATGCGGTAATAAAATATCGGATATGTGTCTTCTCCTCCTGTACGGGAAGGCACATATCCGAAAGGATTAAAATGGATTAAAATGCAGTTAGAAGTAAATTAGAAGCATTGACACGCCGTCCCCCGTGTGCTATAATGTGACCGTTGTGTCGGAGATAACAAACGCGCCGCACTGCGCTTTTGTCAGCCGGTAAATCGGTACCGAAAGGAATAAGGGGCGAAAATGAAAAAAAGATCAATATTTGTACTTGCAGGGATACTCGGGATAATGTGTGCAGGCTGCGGATCGCAGAAGGCACCCGTCGAGGCGGATACACCCGCTGTCACCGAAGCAGCACAGGCAGTGTCTCAGACTGATGCGACTGCACAGACAGGCGCTGTGGCACAGGCGGATGCAGGTGAAAATGAGACTGCTGTAAATAATGAGACTATGGCTGAAACCGCCGCTGAAACGGAGTTTGATCCCGATGCGGTGACCGTTATCTCCGTTCCGGCATTTGAGATGCCCGAGATCACCGTGACAAAGTTCACTCTGAGCAATGACCTTTTTGCCGAAGCACCATCGGGCTTTACTGCGGATGATGTTCTGTCCGGCGAATTCACCGCACCTGAAACAGCTGCGGAAGCCGCCCTTGTGACCACCACATCAGCAGCGGCCGGCAGCACCACCATCACCGATGACAGCGGCGCATTTTCCTACACTGGCGAGCTTAAACAGGCAGGTGACGACACACACGGCTATATCATGATCCCTGCGGATTTTGTCAAGTTCAATGATATTGATTCCAACAATGCGATACAGTATTCTGATACCAGTGGACAGAATGTGATCACTCTGAACAAAAACCCCTGTATCGACAGCTATTCCGCCGTTCAGAGCGTGCTCGCCTATATGGACGAGGACGAGAGCATATCAGGCGGCACAGGCGCTACACTGAAGGTTGCTGGCTATGATTCTTACCAGGCATACGGCAGATACTCCGACGGCTTCTACATCGTCGTGTGGCTCATAAAGGATCCTGCAAACCCCGATGACAGCTACTATCTTTCAATGGAATTTGACGACGATCATCAGTACATGATGGCCTGCTCCTCTACCTTCAAGACCGCCGAGGACTACAAAAATTGATATGATACGAACCATGGGTGTTAAGCTCATGGTTTGTTTTTGTATTTTTGACAGCTCCGAGCAAAAGAGAGTACAAGTGAGTACAGGCTCAGCCTGCTAAGTGTAAAATAATCACAGGCATAAAAACTCCGAGCTTCAAGCAAGCGTTACTATTCAAATTAAAGTACGGGTAACTGCGAGCTTTGCCTGCCTTGCCGACCGCCTTGCCGACATATTGACTGATCCTTCGTTTTGTGTTACAATTAACATAAAAGATGATTCTCACGGATAATAAAATACTGACTGAGCGTTTATGCTCTGATCAGTGCCTATAGAAAGGAGAACACGAAATGCCGAACGATACCAATACATTTCACAGCAACCCGATCATAAGATCAATATATACTGCGGATCCCGCACCGATGGTCAGCGGCGATACGCTCTACCTCTACACCACTCATGACGAGGATGAGCTGGTGGATAATTTCTACACAATGTACGACTGGCGCTGCTTTTCCACAAAGGATATGGTGAACTGGACAGACCACGGCCGCATTTTTTCTCTTGACGATATCGAATGGGCTGATGACAGAGCATGGGCACCACAGGCGGCAGAGCGAAACGGCAGATATTATCTTTACTGTCCCGTGCATAAAAAGAACGGCGGAATGGCTATCGCAGTGGGCGTTTCCGACAGCCCCGCAGGGCCTTTTACGGATATCGGTCATCCCCTTGTGGATGAGGGCGACTGGAATGATATTGATCCTACGGTGTTTATAGACGATGACGGACAGGCGTATCTTTATTTCGGCAATCCCGAGCTCAGATATGTGCTGCTCAATGAAGATATGGTATCATACGATGAAAAGACAGGCGTTGTAAAAGTCCCCATGACCGTGGAGTCATTCGGAAAGGGCAGCCACGATACAGGAACGACATACGGCGAGGGGCCCTGGTTTTATAAGCGCAGCGGCCTGTATTATATGGTCTATGCAGCATTTGCGAAGGTAAGCGAGGATGACGGCGGCATCGAACGCCCCAAGGGGGATAAGGCACAGATAAACGAACATCTTGCCTATTCCACATCTCCGTCACCCACAGGACCGTGGACATACGGCGGCGTGCTTATGACAGAAGAGGGCGGTGTGTTCACAAATCATCCCGGCATCGCGGATTTCAAGGGGCATTCCTATCTTTTCTACCACACAGGCGAGCTCCCCGGGGGCAGCCTTTTCCACCGCAGTGTTTGTGTGGCAGAATTTTGCTACAATGATGACGGCTCCATAGATACCATACCGAAATGTGACGGCGTAAGCGCTGTCTGATGCAAAGGATAACGATATGATATATCTGATAAAGGAAACGCTTATTCAGGCCGACCGTCTGCCGACAGATAAAAAAACACAGTACGCCGCCGTAGTCACCCCCGAGGAATGGAACGAAAAAAGCAGCGGCTTTGATATGGGCATAGAGCTCGATCTTGATATCAATGATATCCACGGAACAAGGGCAGAAGTGAATTTTGACTCCCTCACGGGCACATTTTCCATCCCGAGGCGTGATGATATATCCGCCGAGGACAGAAAATTCGCCTTTGCACTGGATGAAAAGGGCATAGTCTTTATCGACGGCAGCGGCGAGGCAGAAAAGATAATAAATGTACTCAAAAACACGAAGAGATGGAAAAAGCCCTCTCTCGAACGGTTCATCTATGATTTTCTGGAGTATATCATCCACGGTGATCAGCAGCTGCTTGAAAGGTACGAGCAGGAGCTCGACCGTATCGAGGATGAGATAATGAATGACAGTTCGGATGAATACCCCCTTCCGTATAAATGATATCCGCAGCGATGTGCGTGATCTGCGCGTACACTACGAACAGCTCACCGATCTTGCACAGGAGCTTGAGGAAAACGAGAACAATTTTTTCAAGACAACTAATCTGCGATATTTTCATCTTGTGATCCAGCGCATAGCCACGCTCCATGATATGGCGGCATCCCTGCGGGATTATTCCATACAGGTGCGCGATCTCTACCAGTCAAGACTGGATGTGAAGCAAAACCGCATCATGACGGTGCTCACCATCGTCACGGCTATTTTTATGCCCCTTACCCTTATCGCAGGCTGGTACGGAATGAACTTTGAGAATATGCCGGAGCTCAGCTCAAAATTCGGTTATCCTGCAGTGATAATTGCAAGTGCAGTCATAGTCGCGGTGAGCATCGGCTTTTTCAAGCACAAAAAATGGCTGTAAGACGCTGATCAATACCGTCTTCGGCGGGTATGACACATGAGACTCTGGAATGTGAGGCGGAAATGGCAAAGCAGAACATTTACGATAACGAGATATTTTTCGAGAACTACAGAAAGCTGAGAAAAAATGCGGGCAACGCCAATGATGTATTCGAGATACCTGCACTTCTTTCCCTGCTGCCGGATCTTTGCGGAAAGAAAGTGCTCGATCTGGGCTGCGGCTTCGGGGAGCACTGCAGGCTTTTGGCGGATATGGGCGCTGCGAGCATCACGGGAATAGATATTTCGGAGAAAATGCTCGATATCGCCCGCAGAGAAAACAGCAGCCCGAAAACAGAATATATCAATATGCCCATGGAGGAGCTGAACCGACTGGACGGCGAATACGATCTGGCGGTAAGCTCGCTTGCTCTGCATTATGTGGAGGATCTTGACGGCGTGGTAAAAAATATCCGTTCACTGCTGACCGACGGCGGGCTGTTCGTTTTCTCGCAGGAAAACCCCATATGCACAAGCTACTCCGGCGGTGACAGATGGACACGGGACGAAAACGGCAGCAAGCTTTATCTCAACCTGAAGGATTATTCCGTTGAGGGTATGCGCTCGACACAGTGGTTTGTGGATAATGTGCAGAAATATCACAGGATGTTCTCCACGATAGTAAATATTCTTGCACAAAACGGCTTTGTCATCGAAAAAATGATCGAGCCCGTCCCCACAAAGGAAATACTGGAAAAATTTCCTAAGTATGAGGATCTGCGGCACAAGCCCGATTTCCTGCTCGTCAGGGCAAAAAAGCAGTGAACAGACATTACAAAGGATGAAAAGCAAATAATGAAGAATATAATATTTGATATGGACGGCGTGATCTTTGATTCGGAAAGCAAGGTGCTCGAATGCTGGCAGGAGATCGCCGACAGGCACGGCATGAAAAATATCCGCGATGCTTTCGTGCAGTGTATCGGCACAAATTCAGCCCATACAAAGGAGATATTTCTCGGGTTTTACGGGAATGATATCCCCTATGATGAATACCGCGCCGAGATGTCGGTGATATTTCATCAGCGGTATGACGACGGCAGGCTCCCGATAAAGGCGGGAATAAAAGAGCTGCTTTGCGCCTTAAAGGGAAACGGCTATCACTGCGCGATTGCCTCGTCAACGAGAAAATGTGTTGTTGAGCAGCAGATCACCGATGCGGGGCTGTACGAATATTTTGATGTGATAATCGGCGGTGATATGATAGAGCGCAGCAAGCCCGCACCGGATATATTCCTTGCTGCGGCGGATGCACTGGGTGCAGTGCCGTCGGAGACCTGCGTGGTGGAGGATTCCTACAACGGGATAAGAGCCGCTTATACTGGCGGCTTCATACCCATCATGGTGCCCGATCTGCTTTCGCCCGATGATGAGATGCGCTCAAAGGCAAGATACATCCTTAATGATCTTTTTGAAGTAAAAAAGCTTCTGCTGCCTGATATTGGTTAGTATCACCCATTCTGACATACTGTTCTTCGTCTCACCTTCACCTGTTATATGTTACACACAAAAATCTTCCGCACCGGTCTGCTGCCGCTGCGGAAGATTTTTTTAAATGTGGGAAAATGTTTTCGTTAAGATCATTTATCAATGGTAAAACTCTCTGTTTTCAGATCGCAGTAGTATCTCCCGCTTTCGGCGGTAAATCTCAGGACACAGTAATCCGGATCGGTGACTCCGCCCTTATAAAACATCGTATCTCCCCTGCGCCAGAGCATATCCTTTGTTTCCTGATCGGTGAGGACTTCCATTTTGCCTTTGAGCATTACTCCCGTATACCTGATAAGGCCTTTATGATAAAAGTAGATACAGGCTTTCGGATCATTTCTGTACTGCTTTACTCTCATAGAAGATGTATTCGTTGAGAAGTAAAAATGGCGCAGTCCGTCTGTCTTCCTCGGTCTGAGCATCGCTTTCACATTCGGAAAGCCGTCCTCATCCACCGAACATATAAATGCAACGCTTTGTTTTCTGATAAACTCTGCAATTTTATTCTTGTCCATAATCTCTCCGTTCAAACTTGTGGGTGACTTTTAGCTTGTAGCTGAACCTTTCTGTCTGAGATAATTATACACTCACACGGGAAATATGTCAATAGCAACCCGACGGCGAAACGCCGCAGTTACCCACGCTCTCTTTTGAGATGAAACGCTCATTTGAAGCTCGGAGCTATAATGAAAACGCCATTTTAGGTTTGACCACACTAATAATGCTAATGTTTGCCGCCCCTGAAAGGGGAGGTGCCGAGCATAGCGAGGCGGAGGGGTTGGTTATGGCACATCTAAGATCCGGAGCTTTTACACCTGCTATCAGCTGAACCACTTATTTTTAGTTATATGCAACAACATGGCACGATAATTCGTCCGCAATAATGTACATATATACAAATTCACCGCAAGTGTATTGACAAGCGGGCATATATATGAT
The DNA here is from genome assembly GCA_946186215.1 of uncultured Ruminococcus sp. GTDB lineage: Bacteria > Bacillota > Clostridia > Oscillospirales > Ruminococcaceae > Huintestinicola. The sequence continues at coordinate 6,207 of CAMHMM010000094.1, forward strand.
ATATTGAATACATATTCAGTGAACGAAAATTCAATGAACGCGAGGCAAGTGAAATGACACGCAAGGAACAGAAGGAACAGCGGCAGAAGCAGATAATGATGAAGGCGCTTGAGCTGTTTGTAGCAAAGGGATTTCTCGAAACAAAGATATCCGATATCGCAGGCGAGCTCGGGATCAGCGTGGGGCTGCTTTTCCACTATTATGAATCAAAGGAACAGCTTTGCAAAGAGCTTGTGCAGATGGGAGCGCTCATGGCGAAAAAGCCTGAAATGCTCGAATATTCCAGACCTATGGAATATTTTGAAAGAACTCTCGACGGCATGTTTCTCACAGCGAATGCCGATCCGATGATCTTCAGGATGTTTGTGCTGATGAATCAGGCGAGAAAACAGGGAATGCCCGAGGAGATACGCAGCATAGCCCTCACCACTGATCAGATGGAATTTTCCGCAAGGGTGATCGAACAGGGGCAGGCGGACGGCACTATCAGACAGGGAGATCCGATGTCGCTGTCATTTACATTCTGGTGCTGTGTACAGGGCATCATGGAGCAGCACCTGATAACACCGGAGATACCGCTCCCCGACAGGGAATGGCTTTTAGATATACTCAGAAACAAGTAAACAACAGATAAGCATTGAAAGGATAGATCATAATGAAAAAGGTAATAATAATCGGCGGCGGCATAGGCGGTCTTTCAGCAGGAATTTACGCACTCAAGGCAGGCTTTGAGGCTGAGATATACGAAAAAAATCCCGTAGCGGGCGGCGAATGCATGGGCTGGAACAGAAAGGGCTGCCATATCGACAACTGCATCCACTGGCTCACCGGCACAGACGAGAGCACAGGGCTCTGGCAGGTATGGAACACTATGGGCGCTATCGACAAGGACACACCCTATGCAAACACCAGCAAGTTTTACACCTCCACATACAACGGCAAAGAAGCCACACTCTGGAATGATCTGGACAAGACAGAAAAGGAGCTCATTGCAATATCTCCCGAGGATGAGGAAGAAATAAAGAAATTCATTGAATATACACGCTATGCTGAAAGCTGT
>CAMHMM010000095.1 GCA_946186215.1 uncultured Ruminococcus sp.
TATTTCTCCGATGAATTTCTTTCCTCAAAGGGCGGAGAAAAGGCTTATCTGGATTTTTATTCTACACACTACTATTTCTGGCAGAATTCCTACATGGGCTACCCCTTTGAGACCACTCCGGAGGATTTCGGCCTTGACGGGACAAAGCCCTGTGTTATCGGTGAATGTGCTGTGGTGAGCGAAAGCGGCAGAGCGATAGCGCAGGACTACGAAAACGCCTACAACAACGGCTGGAACGGTGTAATGGCCTGGACATCCAACGGTGTCGACCAGTGCGGCAGTCTTGAGCAGCTCGGCGAGGCAGTGGAAAAAATGGAGGATATTGCAGGCGACAAGGTCTTTCCTCTTGGCGACAAGTAGCTGTCAGAGCTTTCTTAAAAGGGGTGCGTCGGATGAAAAGGCTCCTTATTTTCGGCGGGACGACCGAGGGCAGGATCATAGCGCAGCGCTGTGCGGATGAGGGCATATATGCGGATATCTGCGTGACCACGGAATACGGCAGCGAACTTCTTCCCGCGTCGGAATATATAAATATCCTTGTGGGGAAAAAGAGCGCGGATGATATAGCGGATATGCTCAAAAGCGGCTATACAGCCGTGGTGGATGCCACCCACCCCTATGCTCAGTCCATCACGGGCAGCATAAAAAGGGCAATAGAGCTCGCCGGATACTCTGAGGAAAGATATTTTCGCATAAAAAGGGAACCCGCTCCGAAGGATAAGGACGCGGTGTATATTGACGATGTGGCCTCTGCAGTGAACTGGCTCAAAAACACCGAGGGAAAAATATTTATCGCCACAGGCAGCAAGGAAGTGCCGCAGCTTTCCTGCTTTTGCGGAAGATCAAGGATAAGGGTGCTCGACAGCCCTGAAAATATTGAAATATGCCGCAGATACGGTTTTGAGGATATCATCACGGGAAAAGGGCCTTTTTCCGAATATGAGAATATGCGCGATTTTGAGGGATGCGACATACTTATCACCAAGGAGAGCGGAAAAGAGGGCGGCTTTCCCGAAAAATGCTCCGCTGCTCACAGGCTGGGAATGAAGGTCATTGTGATAAAGCGTCCCGATGAGGATGGGGTATACCTGAACAAGGCCTGGGGGCTTATCAAGCTGCTGAGATGATCAGCAGGGCTTTCGGCTTGTCGCTGCCTGTAAAATACTATATAAAGCTATTATCATGCCGGTGCCGTGTGCGGTACCGGCTTTTTATCTGTAAAAACGGCGGCGTTTCGGAGTAAAAAAATTAAAATTGGGTTATAATGAGAAAAAATATCAAAAAATGTCTTGTAAATCCCGAATAAATGTTGTATAATAGAACAGTATGCTTTAATGGGAAGATATATGCTCATAAGGCTGCCGGTTTTTGGGGAACATTGTTCCGCCTGACGGGATGAACATACTGTCATCCGCTTTATACACTTCATTTATCGGGGAGTATGCTCCCTGTTTTACGGAGGAAAAAATATGGCAAATATTGGTGATATGCTTGCACAGTACAGGGACAGATCACCCTGTGCGGCAAGGGAAAGGCTTGGGCTGTTCTTTGACGGCGGAAAGTACAATGAGCTTTTCGCTTCATGTGCCGCAGACGGCAGAACACCCTCTGTGATCGCTGCATTCGGTTATTCCGACGGCTGCCCCCGCTACGCCTTCGCGCAGGATGTTACTGCTGAAAGCGGTGCGTTTGACAGTGTGCAGGCCGAAAAGATAGTGAGCCTTTATGAGCTCGCTGCAAGAAACGGTGTTCCCGTTGTGGGCTTCTATGATTCTCACGGCGCATTCGTTTCCGACGGAGCAGCAGCGCTCAATGCGTACAGCGCAGTTCTTGAAAGAGTTTCCGACCTTTCGGGCGTTGTTCCCACAGTATCTGTGATAAGCGGTATCTGCTCGGGCTCAATGGCACTCATAGCTCTTGGTGCGGATATCACGGTCATGACCGAGGGCTCCGAGCTTTACTATGATGTTTCACAGAAGTTTACGGCAGAGGATGCCGCAAAGAAAGGCCTTGTAGCCGCTTCTTTTGAAAATGATGCACAGGCAGCCGCATTTGTAAGGACATACCTTGCTTTCATGCCTGCCAACAATCTCGAGGGCATCGCGCCTGTGGAATTTGATGAACCCACATTCGCAGGCGCATCCACAGCGGATGAGTTTGCCGGTTCCGTTGCAGACTACGGCTCACAGTGTGAGGTCTACGCAGAGTACGGCACAGCAGCCTACACCGCATTTGCTACTGTTTCTGGAAATGCCGTGGGCATCTGCGCTACCAACAAGACAGGCGATAAGCTTACAGACGATGATCTTTCCAAGCTCCTTCGCTTTGTAAGGCTCTGCGATGCTTACAGTATACCCGTTATCACGCTCGTTGATACACAGGGCGTGGATTATTCCGGCAATGCAGGTCTTACATTCCTGCGTCTGAGCTCCGCATATGCGGAATTTACCGCTCCTAAGATCGCCGTTATCGGCAAAATGGCTGTGGGCGCAGTGTTCACCGCTTTTGCAGGAAAGAATGCATCAGCCGATGCGGTATTTGCAATGCCCGATTCAGTTATCGCGCCTATCGCTCCCGTGACAGCCGCAGAATTTCTGTGGCATGACGAGTTAAAGGGTGCGACAGATACCGCTGCTGCAAGAAAGCGGCTTGCCGACCGCTATGCCCTTGAAAATGCAAATGCATTCGAGGCTGCAAGACACGGTGCTGTGAGCGCTGTGGCAGAGGGCGCAGAGCTTCGCGGCCTTATCGCCGATACCCTTGCGATCTCGCAGGGCAAGCGCCTTTCAAAGAGAATACCCAGAAAGCACGGGATAATCCTGTGATCTGATCCACGAATATAAGGAGAACAGCCATGAAAAGATATAATATAACCGTAAACGGCAAGACATATGATGTTGAAGTTGAGGAGGTAGCAGCAGGCTCGGCTCCCGTTCAGGCAGCTGCACCCGCAGCCGCTCCTGCTCCTGCTGCAGCACCCGCACCAAAGGCAGCTCCCGCAGCCGGCGGCACACCCATAAAGGCTCCCATGCCCGGCAATATCCTTGATGTAAAGGTCAAGGTAGGCGATCAGGTAACATCGGGACAGGTGCTTATCGTTCTTGAAGCGCTGAAGATGGAAAACGATGTGGTTTCCTCCGCGGCCGGCACGGTAACATCGGTGAATGTCAAGAAAGGCGATACTGTCAATTCCGATGATGTCCTTGTGACGATAGGTTAAAGGAGCGCCGTTTGAGATGAAAAAGATAGGAATCGTTGAAACAGTCCTGCGTGATGCACATCAGTCACTCATTGCAACAAGAATGAGCATTGACGAGATGGTGCCCATAATGCAGGAGATGGACAAGATAGGCTACTACTCCGCTGAGGTATGGGGCGGCGCTACATTTGATTCATGCATCCGCTTTCTGGATGAGGATCCGTGGGAAAGGCTCCGCATAATCAGAAAGAATATGCCCAACACCAAGCTGCAGATGCTCTTCCGCGGCCAGAATATGCTGGGCTACAGACACTATGCGGATGATGTTCTCGAATACTTCGTGCAGAAGACCGTTGCAAACGGAATGGATATCATCAGGATATTCGATGCGCTCAATGATATAAGAAATCTCCACTGCGCTATAAGTGCGGCGAAAAAAGAGGGCGCTCACGCTCAGGTCGCAATGTCCTTTACTCTCGGTGATGTATTCACCGATGAATACTTCGTAAATTATGCAAAGCAGTGCGAGAACGAGGGTGCGGATTCGATCTGTATCAAGGATATGGCAGCTCTGCTCACACCCATGCGTGCCGCATCCCTTACAAAAGCATTAAAGGAGAATATCAGCATCCCCGTTAATCTCCATACCCACTATACCTCCGGCCTTGCTTCCATGTGTCTGTTAAAGGCTATCGAAAACGGCTGCGATATCGTGGATACAGCTATGTCGCCTCTTGCGCACGGCACATCCCACACGCCTACCGAATCCATGGTAGCCGCACTGCAGGGCACGGAATATGACACAGGGCTCGACCTTGTAAAGCTCACCGAGATCCGCTCCTACTTCATGGGACTTCGCAAGAAGTACATAGACAGCGGCCTTCTCGATCCGAAAATGCTTGTTACCGATGCCAATGCACTTATCTATCAGGTGCCCGGCGGAATGCTCTCCAACCTTCTTTCCCAGCTCAAGCAGGCAGGCAAGGAGGATAAATTCGAGGAGGTGCTCAAGGAGGTACCAAAGGTTCGTGCAGATGCGGGAAATATTCCTCTTGTTACACCTTCCTCCCAGATCGTCGGAACACAGGCTGTTTTCAATGTAATAAACGGCGAGCGCTACAAGAGCGTTACAAAGGAATTCAAGGATGTTGTTGCAGGCAGATACGGAAAGACACCTACACCCATCGATCCGGAATTCCAGAAGTCCATCCTCAAGGGCGAGGAGGCTATCACCTGCCGTCCTGCCGACCTTATCGAGCCGGAGCTTGAAACACTGCGCAATGAATGCGCCGAGTGGATCGAGCAGGAGGAGGATGTTCTCACCTATGCAATGTTCCCCAAGATCGCTCCCAAATTCTTTGAGAAGCGCAGGAACAAGAAATACGGCATAGACAGCAACTCCTTAAAGGAAAGCGGAGTACACACTATGTGAGCAGACGGGGCATCTGCCCCGAATACATAAATCGGAGGGCGCAATGGGCTTTTTTGAAAAGATCACCGAGGGGATAAGAAAAACAAGGGACAGCATTTTCGGCAAGCTTGCCGCACTGTTCAATTCCTTCACAAAAATTGATGAGGAGTTCTTTGAAAGCCTGGAGGAGACCCTCATAACCTGTGATATAGGCGTGGAAACATCTGTTCAGATATGCGATGAGCTGCGCAAAAAGGTAAAGGAAAAGGGTATCACCAATCCTTCGGATATCACAGGTGAGCTGGAGACCATAATCACCGATATGCTCGGTGAGGACAAGGCTGTGGCAAGCGACACAAAGCCTGTGATAATCCTCATCATAGGCGTAAACGGTGCAGGCAAGACCACATCCATCGGCAAGCTTGCCGCAAAGTATGTAAACAGCGGAAAGAAGGTCATCGTTGCGGCGGCTGATACATTCAGAGCTGCAGCGATAGATCAGCTTGAAGTGTGGGTAGAGCGTGCAGGTGCGGAGATCGTCAAGCACTCCGAGGGCTCCGATCCTGCTGCGGTGGTATTCGATGCGATAAGTGCCGCAAAGGCAAGGGATGCCGATGTTGTTATCTGCGACACTGCAGGAAGGCTCCACAACAAGAAGAACCTCATGGACGAGCTGAAAAAGATAAGCCGCATCTGCCAGCAGCAGGCCGAAGGCTGCAGCGTGGAAACGCTCCTTGTGCTTGATGCGACAACAGGTCAGAATGCGGTAAATCAGGCAAAGCTTTTCTCCGAGGTAGCGGATATCACGGGTATCATCCTCACAAAGCTTGACGGCACTGCAAAGGGCGGCATCGTCATCAGCATCCACCGTGAGCTTGGCATTCCCGTAAAGCTGGTGGGTGTCGGCGAGAAGGTAGACGACCTTATGGAATTCAATGCCGCCGACTTTACCAAGGCATTGTTTGAGACCACCGTTGATTTTGAAGGCAACTACGAGCGCCTTACCGATGACGATGAGGCACAGGATGAGGATATCGCTGCCGATGAATGGGATGAAAAGGATTCCGGGGCTGATGTGACCGAGGAAACGGAAGAAACCGAAGAAACGGAAGAGGCATCCGCAGAGGATGAAGAAGAGTACGGATCCGAAGAAATTTCCGTGGAAGAGACCGAAGAAGATGAGGACGAAAATGACGGGGAAACGGCTGAAGAGGAAGAGACCGAGCCTGAGCCCGAGGAAGAAAAGCCTCAGAAGAAGAGCCTGAAGGACGGAAGATTCGGCTTCCTGTTCAAGGAGATCACATTCGGAAAGAAGAAAAAGCCCGAGGAGCAGCCTGAACAGACAGAGGAAGAAGAGACGGAATCAGAAGAATAAAGCGTGTTTTGTTCTGTGGTGGTGTTGTATGCCGAGAGTTTACCGAATGCAGTTTAAGCCGTGTAATGACCATATCAAGACAATGCCGAAGGCGGAGTATGAAAATATCAGGTGTGAAATATTCGATATTTTTCAGAAAAACGGTTTTTTGGGCACAGGCTATTATGATCATGGTTTAATAGCCGGAATGAGTGAATACGATATGCGTACCAAAGCCAAACCGTCAAGAGGGCAGGTAAACATATTTCGTATAATGTGCGGCATCAGAAAAGATGATATTATATGGGTAAAGTTCGTACATATGGACAAAACCTATCAATATTATCTTTTCAAAGCAAACGAAAATGCTGTTGGCTCTGACTGGCTGGAGAAGAAATTTGGTAAGGAGAAAAAAGAGTGGTTCAATAAGTATGATATTGGTAGCTGCTTTTTAGGCAGATGGTCTGAGGCCATACCTGAAGAATCAGTTCCTGACGAAGTCCAAAGGCTTATGAAAACTCCACGCACCTTACTTGAAGTAAAAAAACAGCCTGAAGAAAGCTTTGCTGTTTGGAATGAATATGAAGAAAAGAGCATTGCTACATAACAGCAGGGGAGAAAGAACGGATGAAGAATAAGCTTCGGGTATGGAGCGTTACAGCGGCGGTGCTTTTGCTGTTTACCATACTTTCCGGCGCACTTTTTGCAGTGAAGACCGTCAGCTATGTCAACGGCTCAGATGTGGAAGCGACCGTCCTTGAAGTTGACAGCTATACGAAGAGCCGCAATAAAAGAACATATACAGTACAGTATGAGCTTAACGGTCAGATGATGGAAAGCTCGTTTACCGAAAGAACACCTGCAGCAAAATACAGCGTAGGCGATACAGTAACGCTGCGTATAGATACAGACAGTACCGGCAGGGTGATAATGGGCAGTGAGCTTACAGCGGCGGTGTTTCTTACCATGGGACTTGCTGCTGCGGCAGTGATCGCTGTTATAGAGGCAGTGAGGATAAAGAAGGAATATGCCCGTAAATTCGGATAAAAGAGAAATACAGGCGTATCTGTTTTACCACAGCTGTGGTCATGACAGTTATTGCAGCGGCGGCGCGTTTTGCATCACGGAAATCAGGCATGGGTGAGCAGATAAAGCTTTGTTCGGAAAAACCACCCACATATAAACAGGGAAAAGAAAATGAGAGTAATACTTGCAACAAACAATGAAAACAAGCTGCG
>CAMHMM010000096.1 GCA_946186215.1 uncultured Ruminococcus sp.
AAAAAGCCCCTTTATGCCTATGTAAATGCCCATCTCAACTGGATAACGGGGCTGTATTTCCCCATCGACCGTGAAGAGACCGCCGAGGACGGCACGAAAACGCTGTATGTCTGCTATATAATGAACCTTACCCGTTCGCCCGATGCGCAGATGTTTTCAAACTATCCGCCTGATGTGGCCGCAGAGGTTCTGGGCATCAGCGTAAACCTTCAGAAAAAAGGGGATTTTTACACTTCTCTGCAGGAGGCTGCAGCAGATATCGCAAAGGTAGTGGGTTCGGAGATATGCGCTGTTCTGCTGGTAGATAAGAATGAGAAAAATTGCACCCTTGTCAGCAACAAGGGACTGCATAATGAGTATTTCAAGGTCATGGCGGCAGATATGGGTCGCACGCCCTATGAAGCGGCAAAGGCATGGGAAGAGGATCTGGCCAACAGCGACTGCATTTTATCAGATGATCTTTCCTTCATAGAAAAAAGTGATCCCGCGTGGTATGGATCACTGATGCGTTACAGCGTACACAGTATAATACTCTATGCAATACGCTTCAATACACGGCTTGTGGGCTTTATCTGGGCTGCAAACTACAATACCGAAAAAACAGAGCATATCAAAATGGTGCTGGAGCTTACTTCTTTCTTTATGAGCTCGGTAATAGCAAATCATCAGCTCCTGAACAGACTTGAAGTTATGAGCATGACGGATATGCTGACAGAAGTGAATAACCGCAATGCCATGAACAAGCGTGTGGATAGCCTTATCAGCGGAAGATCACATCCTCTTGCCATGGGTGTGGTATTCGCCGATCTCAACGGGCTCAAAAGCGTTAACGACGAGCAGGGACATGATGCGGGTGACAGGCTGCTGAAAAAGGCTGCGTCATTGTTTATAATGGTTTATGACAATTGCGAGATATACCGTGCAGGCGGTGATGAATTTGTGGTATTCTGTCCGAATATGGAAAGGGATGAATTCGAGCGCCGTATTGTCGAACTGAAGGCTATGGCGCAGAGCACATCGGATATCCGATTTGCCGTGGGAAGCAGCTACTACGCAGGAGAATACGATATAACCAAGGCTATGCAGGAAGCAGATCAACATATGTATCTTGATAAGCAGGAATACTATAAGTCCCATCAGCAGAAGAAGAGAGAGTGGGAATGATGAATCATACCAAAGCTCTCTGACAAAACGAAAGATCAACAGATCCCTACATAGCGGATAATTCTTTGCAAACATGCCCTCAGGACTGCCTGAATCAATCGGCAGTTTCTGAGGGCATATTTATTAGTTCTCTGTTAAGTGCGTTCATGCTGCCAAAGTGCTTTGTGCAGCATATTACCTCGCGGCACTTTGCGATGATCTCCTTCGCTCGTGCGATGCTTTCGGGAGAAACAGGTTCAAAGGCTTTTTCTGTTACCACCATGCAGGCAAGTGCTGCGGCCGTAGGGTACTCGATGTCGTTTTCATGGAGAACACCTGCCGCAAAGGGAATGCCTCTTCGGTAGAGGTCGCGGTAGATATGTATGCCGCTGCCTCCGCCGCCTACAACGAATACCTGTGGCTCTCCTGTGCAGATCATTTCCGCTGTGCCGTATTCGGGGATAAATGTACCGACATCCACGCCGAACATGGTGTTTATCCGTTCAGCTGTGAATATCTCCTCGGGTGTGCCGATGCAGCTGATCTTCCCCTCGGATGTGCATATGCATCTGTCGGAGAAGCGCTGTGCGAGATACAGCTCGTGCAATGTCATCACCACAGCTGTGCCCTCGGAGGCAAGCTCTCTGAGCAGTTGCATCATCCTCAGCTTGTTCCCGAGATCAAGATATGAGGTGGGTTCATCGAGAAACATTATCTTAGGCTGCTGCGCGATGGCTGCCGCAAAGCACACAAGCTGCCGCTGTCCGTCGCTGATGCGGTCGATGTAGGTGTCGGCAAGAGATGCTATACCCGTGCGCTCCATAGCACCTTTTACGATCGCTTTGTCATTATCCGTGAGAATACCAAGCTTTCCCGTATATGGGTAACGGCCGATACTTACTGCATCCATGCAGGTCATGCGGTCGGGGGTGGTGCGTGCAGTGAGCAGCACCGCCATTTTTTTTGAGCGTTCATCGGCAGTGTAAAGTGCAGTGCTTTTGCCGTCAAGAAACACTGTTCCCGACAGGGGAGAAAGCTGTGCGGCAAGAGTCCTGAGCAGTGTGGTCTTGCCTGCGCCGTTGCAGCCGATCAGTGTCACGACCTCACCACTGTTTATCTTTATCTGAGCATCGCTGATTATCGTTTTCCCGCGGTAGCCGGCACAAAGATCATCTGTTCTTATATATGCACTCATTTCGCACCCCGTTTCAGCATCACAGCTATCACGACAGGAGCTCCGACGATAGCTGTTACAGTGCTTACGCTCATTTCAAGCGGTGAGAACATCATACGAGCAGCCAGATCACACCCCATGCAGAATACACCGCCGCCTATGAATACAGCCGGGATAAGCACGATCGGTTCGGATGTGCGGAACACCGCTTTTATAAGATGGGGCACAGCAACGCCAACAAATGATACAGGCCCCGCGAATGCGGTCACAAGCGCGGAGAGCAGGCTTGAAAGAAGGATAAGTGCGACACGAAGCCTGCGGACATTTACGCCCACTGATGCGGCATAGCCCTCGCCAAGGCGGAATGCGCTCATGGGCTTTGAGAGCATGAACGCTGCCGCTGTTCCGACAATGGCCGCTGTGATGATCATAGGAAGATCTCTCTGAGCGATACCCGAAAAGCTGCCCATGGACCAGTTGTGGAGATTTACGATATTGGCATCATCCGCAAAGGTGACGGCTATATCTGTGACGGCGTTGCATATATACCCCGTCATTACTCCTGCAATGATAAGCTGTGCTGTGTTTTTTACCCTGCCCGAGACTGCAAGTATCAGTCCCATGCACAGAAGCGAGCCTGTGAATGCCGCGGCAGTCATCCCCAGTGAATTAGGGTACAGACCGTGTCCCATGGCAAATATCATAAGCACGGCAGTCATCAGCTTCGCTCCCGAGGATATGCCAAGTACATAGGGGCCTGCAATGGGATTGCCGAAATAAGTTTGGAGCAGAAATCCGGATACGGAAAGGGCTCCACCGAGAAGCATAGCTGCGAGTGTGCGGGGAAGGCGGATCCCGAGGATTATATTCTTAGTCATATCTGTGGCACTGCCGGAAAGGATATCTGCGATATCAGACAATCCTTTCCCGCTGCTTCCGGAGGATATCCCCGCAAGAAACAATAAGGCGGACAGCAGCAGCAGGGATATGTAGCATATGATGTATCTTCGTCTGCGCATATATCCCTCCTGTATGCTATCCGCATTTTTTCAGGTATGTAAGGTCTTCGCCGCTGCCGTTGAAAACTGTCGCAAGGTCTGCAATCATTTCGGCTGCTCCTGTTGTCTGCTGGAACATATTCTGCTCTGTAACCCAAACCTTGCCGCTTTTTACTGCGGGAAGGTCGGCGAGCATCGGCTGCTTTTCGATCATTTCTGCGATAGTATCGGTATCGCGGTCAATTGTAGAATTGTAGATGAGAATATCCGCATCCGCCGCATATTCATAGAATACCTCGAACTGGATATTCGCTGTGGAAAGAGCGTTTTCATCAAAGCCCAGATCTGCGCCGTCAAAGAGATATTCTCCTCCGGCAAGGCGTATCATTTCCGATACATAGTCTCCCGGTTTTCGTATGATGACATAGCCGTTGGGCGCAATATAGAAAAATGCTGTTTTCGGTTTATCTCCGTCAGGATTTGCGGCTGTGACGGATGTGAACACGGCTTTCTTTTTTTCAAAATAGCTTTGCGCTTCGTCGGGGATACCGAGTATCAGTCCGTAGAGCTTTATCCATTCAAGCCTGCCGAGCGGATGGCTCTCATAGCTCGATCTTTCCGTCAGCACGGGAATGCCGAGGGATGAAAGCTTTTCCTTTACCTCAGGCGTGTGGTATATCATAGTCGATTCGATGGCAAGGCCGCAGTCTGTGAGCTGTTCATAATCGGGGGCTGAGTATTTTCCCACGAATTTAAGGCTGCCGCTGTCCATTGCGTCCCTTACGGCGGGTAAAGACCAGTCTTCATATTTTGTGGAGCACATCGTCACATCGCCAAGTCTGCCGAGTCCGTCAAAAAGATCGAGAGAGGAGGATGCGGCATTGTAAATATTCTTTACAGGCTGCTGTATTACGGTCATATCCGTTTCGGGAGCGGTCATGTCCTTGGGGACGAGCAGAAAGCGGTCATCGCCTATGAATATTTCCGCACAGCCGTCCTTACGCAGTGCCACCTCAAACTGTGTTGCATAATCAAGCTGCATCCTGTCTGTGCCCGTGGATATTTCCGGCGCTGTGTCAGTACGGAAGCACCCGCACAGAAGGATACAGAAAAATACTGCAAGAAAACGCCTCATCTGCTTTCCAGTGTGGAGCTGTCAAAGTAAAGTGTATATTCTATTTCATGAGGTGTGCTCATGGCAGTAGTGTCTGCACTTACTGACAGCTTTGAATCAAATTTATTTACGGGTATAACAAAAACAGAGTTTTCCTCTGTGCTCACAGGCAGCAGCTTTTCATCGTTTACGATCATATAATCGTATTTGTTGCTGCTCCAAATGATCTCGGCCTGTGCCGTGCCGTCCTTTACGGTAAGCAGGGCAGGGGACTGCACAGAAGCTCTGCCTGAGCCGCCTTCAAGCGTTACAGCGATATTGTATTCACCATCAGACAGGCCGAGGCTTTCGGCTGTGTTGAAGGTGCCTTCGGCAAATGCCTCATCGGGCAGGGAATCCGCACGGAATACCAGCACACGGCCGTACCATTCTTCCTTTTTGCGGCTGAAGGCTGCACAGTCGATCTCCATGTCGAGCGCTTCAACGGGTACGGTGAAGCGGTGAGCCTCACCACTTTCATCGCACGGGATAAATGCGCTTTCATCTGCTGCTGCGGCCTCTTCCTCCGTGCCCATGAAAAGGTATTTGTACCCTGTTCCGCTCATGGTCATAACAGCGGTCATACTGCCGTTTTCCACAGTCAGCTCGCACTCTGTTATTTTAAACATTGATGAGCTTGAATCAACGGATATGCTGTATGTGCCATCCTTGAGCTGATCCGCATAAACTGCAGTCATCCCTTCGTAGCCGACTTCCTCTGGAGCCACTGTTTCATGAGTGCTTTCCGCAGTGGTCTCGGCTTCTGTTTCGGCAGCAGTGGTATCCTCTGTTTGGGCAGATGTTGTCGTTTCTGCCGCTTCGGTCTGCAATACTGCTGTTGTTTCGCTTACAGAAGTATTGGACGCTGTCTGATTCTGTGCGCCGCAGGCGGCAAGCATTGCTGCACATACAGCGCATACAAATATTATCCTTTTTTTCATTCGCTTACCTTGTCGATAGCTGCCTGTGCATGATCCTTGTAGATCTCGCGGATCTGCTCATTTTCGCCGAGACCTCTGAGAAGCACCTCAACATTGTAGCCGTTTGCCTCGAATATGCTCTTCCAGGAATCCTCTTCATCGCCTGCCATGTCGTTGTTTGCATGGTCACCTGCTACGACCATGAGAGGCTCGAGCACTACTCTTTCATATTCGCCTGCCTGTACAAGTGCGAGCACATCATCAACAGAAGGAGTTGCCTCGACTGTACCTATATAGTAGTTAGCAAAGCCATCTGCGGTGAGAAGATCCTGCATTTTCTGGTAAACGGCGTTGGAATCAGCCTCGGTGCCGTGTCCCATGAATACGATAGCTGTCTTGCCGTCGTCATATTCCTTTGTCCAGTCGGTTATAGCGGTCTCAACACGCTTGAAATCATCATCGGAGGTGAGAAGGGGCTCGCCGAAGGATACGGATTCAAAGCCGTCTGCATACTGACCTACCTGTGCAATAAGGTCGTTATATTCAAGGCCGTTCATAAGGTGTGTGGGCTGAACAACAAGGTTTTTAACGCCGTTGTCGAGAGCACGCTGCATAGCCTGATCAACATCATCGATGATCTCGCCGTCGCGTTTTGCGACATGGTCTATGATTATATTTGCAGTAAAGCCTCTGCGCACATCATACTCGGGGAAGCTGTCTGCAAGCGAGGATTCTATTGCGCCTATTGTGAGTCTTCTGCTGTCGTTGAAGCTTGTGCCGAAGCTCAGCACGAGAAGCTCATTCTCACCGATGCCGTCCTGATTTCTGGGATCGTCAAGGGAAGCGTCGCCTGTATCGTAATTTTCCTCGTCCTCTTCCTCAGCTGCTTCCTCACCCTTGGTCTCTTCTGTTTCAGCAGCGGTGTCTTCAGTCTCCTCTGCTGTGGTTTCTTCGGATTCTGCCTCGGTTTCTGTTTCCTGTGCGGTCTCAGCCTGTGTTGTTTCGGGCTGTGCGGACTCAGCGGCGGTGTCTGCGGGAGCGGATGTGCTGCCGCCGGAGGAGCAGGCTGTGAGCATTGCTGCAAGGAGAAGTGCTGTGATAACGGATGACTTTTTCATACTATTCCTTTCTACGGGCAAAAATGCCTCTTTATCGCATAAACGAAAAAGAGGCAACCTTAATAAGCCCTGCGTTTTTTGTTCAAAAAAGCAAAGCTGTAAATGGTACGATCAATGCCTCGTGATCATGTCACGGATACTCACCCGTATCGCTGTGACTTGTACCGATACGACGGCAGGTTTCCTGACTTACCTTCATCGTGCCATGCAGCCTTCCCGATCGCTCAGTGACAGGATATCAAAATAATATCCAATTGCATGGTACTCCGGATCACAGTGACGAGATCGTGCCTGATTTTCACACGCTTCCCTTTTGACCTCGCTAAAGGTTTACCTTTGCGCGGCACCGCCATACCTTTGATTTTAGGGTGTCTGCATGGGTGAATGCAGACCATAGACTATATTAACACAACATAAGGAAAAATGCAAGCGCTAATAATGATGAATTTACACAAAAATTCGCTGTATATACCCGTTCATTGTTGCATTTGGTCCGACATATAGAGGAGAGCATTGCAGATCGCCGCGGCAACATTGCTGCCGCCCTTGCGTCCGCGGGCAACGATACAGGATATGCCGCTGTTTATCAGCATCTCCTTTGACTGCACGACATTCACAAATCCTACAGGAACGCCTATCACAAATCTCGGAATAAAGCTTC
>CAMHMM010000097.1 GCA_946186215.1 uncultured Ruminococcus sp.
GGAGGGATCGGCAACGGGGAATGTAGGTCTGTGATCCACAAGTCTCTGCGCGATGCCCAGCTTGCGGTTGTACTTATAACGGCCGAACTTGGCCAGATCGTATCTTCTCGGGTCGAAAAGGAGGTTGTCAAGATGTGCTCTTGCGCTGTCGAGCGTGGGAGGCTCGCCGGGACGCAGCTTCGCATACACCTCAAGGAGAGCGTCCTCGGTGTTCTTGATCTTCCTGTTGGAATTCTTGGAATCCTTGTCCTTTTCGTTTATAGTGGTCTCCAGACGGGTATCCTTGCCGAAGGTGTTTTCGATATCCTCATCGGTGGAGAAGCCTATTGCTCTGATGAATGTGGTGAGGGGGATCTTCTTGTTCTTGTCCACGCGCACATATACCACATCATTGGAGTCCATCTCATATTCAAGCCATGCGCCTCTGTTGGGGATGACCTGAGCCTTGAAGATGTCCTTGCCCACCTTGTCCTTCTCAACGGAGTAGTAAACGCCGGGTGAACGGACGAGCTGGGATACGACAACGCGCTCCGCACCGTTTATAACGAATGTGCCGCTGTCGGTCATTATGGGCAGGTCGCCCATGTAGATCTCGCTTTCCTTGACATCGCCTGTCTCCCTGTTGTGGAGCTGAGCGGTGACACGCAGAGCCTTCGCATAGGTCACATCGCGCTCCTTGCACTCTGCGATCTCATACTTGGGCTTTTCGTCGAGCCTGTAGTCTATGAATTTGAGAACGAGATTGTTGTTGTAGTCGGTAATATCCGATTCGTCGCGGAATACCTCTTTAAGCCCCTCATCAAGAAACCATTTGTAGGAATTCTTCTGGATCTCGATAAGATCGGGCATTTCGAGAACTTCCTTGATCTTGCCGAATGTCTTTCGGGTAGTTTTGCCGAACTGAACATCCTGTACATTCACCATAGGCGTGATCCCCCATCAGATTATGCAGCAGAGGGCTTAAAACGGTACACATTACCCTCTGTATAGAATTAGTCGATATACTACAAAAGTATACAGCATAAGCTGCAGCGTGTCAAGCAAAACAGGCTCAAATATATGTTTTCTCCAATTTGGTATAGGGGGAGGGACATTTTTTGTTGATTATTTTTCTAAACTTTCAGTTAAATTTGGTTTACAATGCAAAAGGCATAGCCGAAGGGCAGATCAGCCCGCTTTATCGGGGATTTCGGGCAGGGTAAGTCTGCACCCACCCGGTCGGCAAGGCCGACAGCCACCCGGCGGCGAAACGCCGCTGTTACTCGTACTCTATTTTGTGTAAAGTCGTTTATTTGTGGCTCGGAAATTTAGTTTAACCCCACCGCCTCGCTACTCTCGGCACCTCCCCTTTCAGGGGAGGCAAGTAAGCACGCTCATGCACGCGTGAAAAAAACATATAGATCGGACATATCAAATATTTATATCATCATCTAAAGTAACTCATTAAAATTGGCTTGCCTCCCCTGAAAGGGGAGGGGGACCGCCGCCTTAAGGCGGTGGTGGTGGGGTTCACTAACGAACCGAGCTACAAAGGTTCGTTCCCCTACAAAATAGCGCACGGGTAACAGCGGGCTTTGCCCGCCTAACGGTAGCCTGTTGTCCGAAACGGCTGATTTGCAGCGAGTCAAAGGGGATGAAACACCAGAGGGACGGAACATTCATTTAAAATGACGGTTTCATTTGTGCGCCGCCCCTCTTCGTTTCTCCCCTTTGTATCCCCTTTTCCCCACTCTGCTGTTATTTTGCTTCGCATTTGGACACCGTTTATAACCCGCTCAGGTTTTTGGGCACATTAAACTGCACATTCAATCAGGTGTGTTCTGTGGAAACAGTCGCCGATAAATGCCTGCTTTCTGTTTAATATGTCTTGCCCTGCCATTCTGTCAGTCACCTGCTCTCATATTCGTCAAACTCTCATATTAGTTTGTCCGGCGGGCAAAGCCCGCTGTTGCCCGTACTCGCATTTGTCAGGAAACGAACGGGTAACAGCGGCGTTTCGCCGCCGGGCAGCTGCCGGCCTGCCGACCGGGGGCGGCACATATGCATCAACTCATAAAAGTTTCGGGCTGCAAATGAACACTTCCGATCAAATGAGAGAGCGGGTAGCTGTCGGCCTTGCCGACGATTGACAAAACAAATGAAATATGCTAATATATAAAATGGTTAATGAAACCCCGTGATTTTTACAAAGGAAGTGCATTAAATGGGACTTACACTTACTGAAAAAATACTCAAGGCTCATGTTGTGGACGGCGAGTTCAAAAAGGGCGAGGAGATCGGCATAAGGATCGACCAGACTCTCACTCAGGACGCTACCGGCACAATGGCCTATCTTGAATTCGAGGCAATGGGCGTGCCCCGTGTCCGCACCGAGCGCAGCGTTGCCTATATCGACCACAATACACTGCAGTCGGGCTTTGAAAACGCCGACGACCACCGCTTCATCGGCTCTGTTGCCAAGAAGCACGGCGTGTATTTCAGCCGCCCCGGCAACGGTATCTGCCATCAGGTACACCTTGAAAGATTCGGCGCTCCCGGCAAGACGCTCATCGGCTCTGACTCCCACACTCCCACAGGCGGCGGCATAGGCATGATCGCCATAGGCGCAGGCGGACTCGATGTTGCAGTCGCAATGGGCGGCGGCGCATACTATATCACATATCCCAAGATCGTCAAGGTAGAGCTCACAGGCGCACTCCGCCCCTGGGTATCCGCAAAGGATGTAATCCTCGAGGTGCTTCGCAGGCTCACCGTCAAGGGCGGCGTGGGCAAGGTCATCGAGTACTGCGGTGAGGGCGTGAAGTCCCTTTCCGTTCCCGAAAGAGCAACCATCACCAATATGGGTGCAGAGCTTGGCGCTACCACATCCATATTCCCCTCGGACGAGACCACAAGACAGTTCCTTGCAGCTCAGAAGCGCGAGGATGTGTATGTTCCCCTCTCTGCTGATGAGGATGCAGAGTATGACGAGGTAGTGCAGATCGACCTTTCTGCTCTCGAGCCTCTTGCAGCCTGCCCTCACTCTCCTGACAATATCAAGACCGCTGCCGAGCTTTCCGGCATGAAGATAGATCAGGTCTGCATCGGCTCATGTACAAACAGCTCCCTTATGGATATGATGAAGGTAGCGCATATCCTCAAGGGCAAGACCGTTCATCCCGATGTTTCCCTCTCCATCGCTCCGGGCTCAAAGCAGGTGCTCAATATGCTCGCACAGAACGGCGCACTTTCCATCCTCATCGATGCCGGTGCGCGTATCCTTGAAAGTGCCTGCGGCCCCTGCATAGGCATGGGCCAGTCCCCCAATTCGGGCGGTATCTCCCTGCGTACCTTCAACCGCAACTTCCTCGGCCGCAGCGGTACCAAGGATGGTCAGGTATATCTGGTATCTCCCGAGCTGGCAGCCATTTCCGCAATTAAGGGCGTATTCACAAGCCCCGTTGAGCTTCCCGATGATTTCAGATTTGAGATGCCCGAGGAATTTGTCATCAACGACAATATGATAGTTCCCCCTGTCAGCGAGGCTGATATGGACAGCGTTGAGGTACTCAAGGGTCCCAACATCAAGTCTTATCCCGAGACACATCCCCTCGGTGAAAGGATCGAATGCCCCTGCTCGCTCAAGGTCGGCGACAATATCACCACAGACCATATCATGCCCGCAGGCGCAAAGATACTCCCTCTCCGCTCCAATATCCCCGCTATCTCGCAGCATTGCTTTACCGTATGCGACGAGAACTTCCCTGCAAGAGCAAAGGAAATGGGACAGTCCATCATCGTCGGCGGCTCCAACTACGGCCAGGGTTCATCCCGTGAGCACGCAGCTCTTGCACCTCTCTATCTCGGAGTCAAGGCTGTGCTCGTAAAGAGCTTTGCAAGAATACACCGTGCAAATCTCATCAATGCGGGCATACTTCCCCTTACCTTCGTCAATGAGGCTGATTACGACAAGATAGACCTGGGCGATACACTCATCCTTGAAAATATAAGGGAAAAGATCGCAGCAGGCGAGCAGGAGCTCGTAGTAATTGATGTGGAGAAGAACGCAGAGATACCTGTCAAGTGTGAACTCAGCGGCAGGAATATCGCCATAATCCTTGCAGGCGGCCTTCTCGACTATACAAGAGAGAACCTGAAGTAAGCGGCATCTGACTGCATAATGCACAAGCCCGCTTATGCGGGTATGTGCATTGTTACAAATTATATTGATTTAAAAAAAGTCAATTGACAAACGCCTGAAAAGCCATTATAATAGTGTGTAATGCTGTTGTTTCCCATAGGGAACGGCAGCATTATGATATTTCATCCGCTTTAACGATTTAAAGCTTTATGGCTTTTAATCGTTGTGGCTTTAAAGCAGTTTTTACGGGGGTTCAATTATGGAACAAGGTCTGTTCAATGCCTATCTGTGGGGCATACTGATGATCTATCTCCTGCTGATGATAGGGATAGGCATTTACTGCAGAAAAATGTCATCGAGCGTAAATGATTTCGTTCTCGGCGGCAGAAATATCGGTCCGTGGTTCACGGCGTTCGCATACGGCACATCCTATTTCTCGGCAGTCGTATTCATCGGATATGCAGGCCAGTTCGGCTGGGCATACGGCGCAGCCTCCACATGGATCGGCATCGGAAATGCGCTCATTGGTTCGCTTCTTGCGTGGATCGTTCTGGGCAAGCGCACAAGAGCTATGACAAAGCAGCTAAATGCCGCTACCATGCCCGAATTCTTTGAAAAGCGCTATGGTTCAAGATCGCTCAAGATCGCATCCGCCATCATCATCTTCATTTTCCTCATTCCCTATACCGCATCCGTTTATAACGGCCTTTCAAGACTTTTCGAGAGCACCTTCCATATCCCCTATACCGCGTGCATCATCGCAATGGCGCTCTTTACCGCTATCTATGTAATCATGGGCGGATATTTTGCCACTGCCGTCAATGACTTCGTACAGGGCATCATCATGCTCGCGGGCATCACAGCAGTCGTTATCTTCTGCATCAAGTACAAGGGCGGCCTCAGCGAGGCAATGGCTTCACTGGGCACTATCCCCGCAGACGGTTCAGGCGCAACAGGCGTGTATAATTCCCTTGCAGGCCCCGATCCGATAAACCTTGTGGGCGTTGTTATCCTCACATCTCTCGGCACATGGGGACTTCCCCAGATGGTGGGCAAGTTCTACGCTATCAAGGATGATGCAGCTATCAAGAGAGGAAGCATCATCTCCACCGTATTCGCATTTGTTGTTGCAGGCGGCTCCTACTTCCTCGGCGGCTTCGGCAGACTTTACGCTACACTTACCGGCGAACCAGGCAAATTCGAGCTCCCCGTGCTTCCCAACGGCAAGCCCGAGTATGATGCGATAATCCCCACCATGCTCAATGAGGCTCTTCCCGTAGTTCTTCTCGGCCTTGTGGCAGTGCTGGTGCTTTCCGCATCCATGTCCACACTGTCCTCACTGGTGCTCACATCCAGCTCAACACTCACCATCGACCTTATCAAGCCTCTCAAAAAGGATCTTGACGAGAAAAAGCAGGTGCTCGTTATCCGTGTGTTCATCGTTCTTTTCCTTGCGCTGTCGGTATTCCTTGCAATGAACAAGAACGCATACATCTCCACGCTCATGTCCATTTCCTGGGGCGCTCTTGCAGGCTCCTTCCTTGCACCCTTCCTGTGGGGACTTTACTCAAAGAAGATCACCAAGTCCGCCTGTTGGTTCTGCTTTGTCTGGGGCGTTGTGATAACACTTCTGCACACCGCGCTCTTCTCCATGGGCTGGTTCCCCGGAGCTGTTGAAGCAGTAAAGGCACTGGGCTGGAAGCTCAACATCCTGTCACCCCTCAACTGCGGCGCATTCACGATGATCTCCACACTTATCCTCTGCCCGCTGGTGAGCCTTGTCACTCCCCTTTCCGAGAAGACAGCCACCTCCGCGGAGAACGCACTCAAAAAGACTGCGTGACAGTCGGCAGATGACCATACACAAAACGCCCCCGGAGCCGCAGCTTCGGGGGATGTTTTAACAGCCACAGGGCTGATATTTCATAACGAAAAGGATGATATAAATGAGACTGAGACCATATATTCCCGATCATGATTTCGATAAGATAAAGGACTGGATAACCGATGCAAGGACAAATGCCATGTGGAGTGCTAACCATATCGGCTTTCCGCTTGAAAGAGAGGATTTTGATGCCGCTCTCGGGCGGATGTTCCTCAAATACGGCGACTGCCCATTTGTGGCGCTTACCAACGAGGGCAAGGTAACGGGCTTTATCTGCTGCTCGGTAAACTATGAGAGCAATGAAGCGATGCTGGCGTTCGTGGTGGTGGATCCCGCTCAGCGCGGAAAGGGCACCGGAAAGGAAATGGTATCCCTTGCGGCAAAATACTGCTTCGAGATACTCAAGGCCGATGCGGTGCAGCTCAATGTGTTCACAGCGAACGCCCCCGCACGGCACTGCTATGAGAGTGCGGGCTTTACCGAAAGACACACCGATGAAAATGCATTCACCTACGGCGATGAATCCTGGGGCAGATGCAATATGATCCTGCAGGCTGAGCCTGCACCCGCCCGTACACTCATTTGAGCAAAAACTTTTATTTCGGTTCGGAACTTACATTTTATAAAGGCTTCTCTGTTTTGCGGTTATCCGGCAGGCTGAGCCTGCACCCGCCTGTACTCTCATTTGAACAGAAATTATTATTGGCGGCTCGGAGCTTGTATTTGATAAAGGCTCCTTTGTTTTGCAATTATCCTGCAGGCTGTGATAAATATTCTTAACTTGCGTAACTCAAATGCCTGTGTATAGGCATTTTTTTATACTTTTAAATTGATGTGGATCTCTCGCTCGCCATTCTCGGTGAGATCGCCTACATAGATAGACTCGATAAAATCATCTGCAACAGCAAGGTCAAATTCTTTCAGATCTGAATACTTCTGAATAAGCTGCTGTCTGTACTCTCCGTCTTTCATACGCTGCTCCGCCTCTGTGATTTTATTGTCCAGACTTTCAAGTGGGAGGAAGCGCATTTTCTTTTTTGCCCGGA
>CAMHMM010000098.1 GCA_946186215.1 uncultured Ruminococcus sp.
GATGCCGAACCGTTGGCGCAGTCAAGACCGACCTTTACACCGTCAAAGGGTCTTGTGGGAATGCTGAGAAGATGACCGATATATCTGTTCCTGCCCGCAGAATAGTCGATAGTCCTGCCGATAGCCTCTCTTACAGCATAGGGCAGATCAGCGGAAGCCGAGTCGATATATTCCTCGATCTTTGCCTCGATCTCAGGCTCAATCTTCTGCCCGTTTGCACGCATGATCTTAATTCCGTTATCATAATAGGGATTATGGGATGCGCTTATCATAATGCCGCAGTCAAAGCCGTCGGTACGCACTACATACGATACAGACGGAGTCGTGGTAACATGGAGCAGATAAACATCTGCGCCTGATGAAACAAGTCCTGCAGACAGTGCATATTCCAGCATATAGCTTGAAAGACGGGTGTCCTTGCCGATAGCGATCCTTACCTTTTTATCCGGATGCTTTGTGCCGTAGTACCAGCCAAGATAGCGCCCCACCCTGAATGCCTTTTCACTTGTGAGAGCAACATTTGCCTCGCCTCTGAAGCCGTCCGTTCCGAAATACTTTCCCATTATATCAAACCCTTTTCCTAAGTTTTCGTATAAATGTCATACTTATTTATTATATAATATTTCCCGCCGAAACTCCATACAATTTTTGCACAAATAATCCGCATCAAAAGCAGTATATTTGTGCGGCAGTGCATATTTATACGGTTTATGCGCAAAATGCAGTCAGAACGGCTTATAAATATACTGTTATCTATACATTGATAATAATGATTGACAAGAGATTATTGATAGTGTATAATAACAATAGCACTACGATCATTGGACGAAATGAAGAAAAGAACTTATAACAAATCAAAAAGGTGATCTGAATGAACCGTGTAATCATCACAGCGGCGGCGCTTTGTCTGCTGATATCATCAAATAACGCGGTGTCGGCGTTGGAAGCCGGAAAGCCGTCATATCCCGTAGCCGAAACAGGCACTGCCGGACAATTATCCGAGGATAACAAGCCGTCCGAAAAGGATACAGCCGATGCCGATACACCAGATGATACTGCCAAAACAGCAGAACAAAAGGAACAGGAAAAGAAGCCAAAGAAGAAGAAGAAAAAGATCATAAAACAGAAGAAGATAGTTTATGTCACCTATGCGGAATATTTCAAGGACAGCCTTTTTGTTGGCGACTCGATCTGCAGCGGCCTGAAAATATACAGAGGGCTCCTGAACACACGGATCGTTGCCGCGAAGGGAAATGTTGCAGCGCGGTCGCTTTCCGATTATACATTCCCGTATGATTCCGATTCCCGCGGGGAGCTGGATGCCTACAGCATTGCTGCTCTGCGGAAGCCGAAGGATATCTATATCTGGATGGGCATGAACGATATCAATGTGGTGAGCGAGGAAAGCTTTGTTGCTCATCTTGAAAGCATCACGGCGAATTTCAGGAAAGTCTCCCCCGACAGCATGATACACATTGTGTCCATCACGCCCATTTCGAGAAATCACAAGTGGAATTACAGCTGCGATGGCAGCAACAAAATAAAGCGCTATAACGCCGCAGCAGAAAGAGCCTTTTCCGAGCGCGATGATGCTGACTGGATAAATGTCCATGATGCACTTGCAGACAGCGACGGATATCTTCTCCCTGCATACAGCGGCGGTGACGGGCTCCATCTTTCTTCAAGTGCTTATTTTGCGGTGCTCAGGAGCATTTATCAGCACAAAGCCGCAGCTGCTGCTGCCAACGAGTTGACGAATGACAGCGAAAAATGAGCCATTATCCCTTGTCAAAAAGTCTTTATCAGCTTTTCAGGGTATCAGCAAAACGCCGTCCGGTCGGTTGATCGACCGGACGGCTTATCTTATTTCTGCACTCACTTTCTCTTGCGCTCGGACTCTGTTTTACGCATAAATGCAATAAAATTCATTGAAAACGCACCTATCCATGCAAGTATCTCAGCATATGCGGTCGCTTTGAATCCTATGACAGGCAGCAGGATAATAATTGCAGGTATCCTGAGAGCCATCTCAGCAAATCCTGACAGCATGGGTATAAGCGGATGCCCCAGTCCCTGTGCAGCACTGCGGTAGATAAATAACAGATTCAACAGAATAAGCCCACACCCGCATATTTTCAGATAATCGGCCGCAAGAAGTATAGTTTCATCCCCGTTCAGCATAACCCCAGCCAGCTGTTTTGACAAAAAAATCATTGCAGAACCCAGACAGATATACGAGATCACTGCGATATGTACGCCTGTGCGGACACCCTGTCTGATGCGCCCGCGCCTGCCCGCACCATAATTCTGACTGACAAACGGCGAAACTGCAAAACCCGCCGTAAGTGCCGGCAGCATGAAAAGATTGAGATATCTGCTGCAGACAGAATATGCAGATGTATATTCAACTCCGCAGCCGTTTACATGGCCCTGCACCACCATACAGCCCACTGCTGTGACAGAGTTCATAAACGCCATAAGTACGCCATTTTTAAGCAAAAGCACAGACAATGCATCATTTCTTTTAAAATCGCTGCGAGTGATGCGGAGTTTCTTTATGCGCCAAAGCTTAACAAAGCATATATATGCAGAAACGCCCTGTGAAATGACAGTTGCCGCTGCCGCGCCCTCCACTCCTGTATGAAGTATAAATACCGCAGCGCAGTCCAGCGTAATATTCAACACTGAGGAAACGATTATTGCCGCAAAGGGCGTTTTACTGTCGCCAATGGAGCGCAATATCCCCGAAAACAGGTTATAGGCCACAGTAGCTGCAAGGCCACCGAAGATGATATAGCCGTATCTGAGGCTGTCCCGCAAAATGACCTCATCGGTATTCATGGCGATGATAACGGGCTTCAAAAGCACACAGCCGATAAATGTCAGTATGACCGTGATCACCGCCGACAGCTTTACCGAAAGAGCTATTGATCTTCTGACGGAACTCATATCCCCCGCACCGTAATTCTGAGCGATTATAACTGCAAAACCGTTTGTTATTCCCATAGAAAAGCCGATTATCAGCAACGACATGGATGACAGGTTGCCCACGGCTCCAAGCGCATTGTCTCCGAGCCCCTTTCCTACTATTGCAGTGTCTGCCAATGCATATATCTGCTGCAAAAGGTTAGTGAGCAGCATGGGGAAGAAAAATCCCAGAAGTGCCGCAGATACCTTTCCCTCCGTAAGATCATGATTTTCCATAGATATCACCTCACAAGGTAATATATCACACACTGCGGACATTTTATATCTGAAATCTTGAATTTATACCTGAAAAGTGATATAATCAGATCAATGCAGCGGATAAAGCAACGAAAGGGAAGGACAGTATGAAAGCAAGGAATGAGTTAAACAGACATCTTTACCGCCAAAAGATGGATAATGCTGAAATATCGCCTGATAATTCACAATATGAGCTTTATGATCTTATATGCCGCGGTGATACCGAAGCAGTCGCCGCATACTCCTTTCAGGAAGCGCTTTGCAATATGGCGGATAAGCGGACATTATCAAGGGATAAGCTGAGAAATCTCGCCTGTCACTTCCTGCTTTGTGCATCAACCATTGCAGCCGCCTGCATGGATTCGGGAATGGGACAGACAGAAGCATATACACTGGCTGATATCTATATAATAAAGGCAGATGAATGTAAAACAGCCGACGGGATATACGCACTTTACAAAGATCTGTGTGCAGATTTTGCCGAGCGGATGCATGAAATACGCAAAGAAGCGGTCATATCTCTCCATGTCCGAAAATGTATAGACTATATCTATGAAAATCTGGGCTCCGACCTTTCCGTGAATTCACTTGCAGAAAAAGCAGGTCTGCACCCAGCCTATCTTTCAAAACTGTTTTTACAGGAAACGGGCATCAGGCTAAAGCGCTTTGTTAAGGAAGCAAGGGTAGATACAGCCCAAAACCTTCTGCGTTACACCGATCTTCCATATCCTGTAATATCCACATCTCTCGGCTTTTCCACACAGAGCGCGTTTATCGCAGTATTCAGGGAAATAACAGGCACCACACCTAAGACATACAGGGAAACAAATTATGTGCTTCATAAATAGCAGCCTTATGATGTCTCAATAATTTCACACCCGAAATAATTTTTTCATACAGCCGAAAAACTATTGAAATCCGGAGCTGTTTGTGCTATACTTTAATGTAACAGTGAGCAGTGCCGCAGCAAGCCGCAAAGCTCACATCCGTCATACTTCCTGAAAGGGAGAAATGGTAATGGGAAACAACAACACTGACAGTGTATTCAAGAAGATCACCAACGAGATCAGCGGACGATACAGGATCATTGTCCTCTGTCTTGCGGGGATACTTATAAACTATATCCTTTCGCTTGCCGTTAATTTGCTCGGGCTCCCGCTATATATCGACAATGTGGGAACGATGCTCTGCGCCGTTCTTGGCGGGTGGCTCCCGGGCGTGGTCGTGGGACTGGCCAACAATGTGATAAACAGCATAACAGATCCGTCCTCGATATACTACGGCTTTATCAGCACACTGATAGCCTCGGTGACAACGCTGTTCTTCCGCAAGGGCAGGCTGAAAAAGCCCGTCATGGTCATCCCGCTGGTGCTTATCCTTGCTCTTATCGGCGGCGGTATCGGAACATTTCTCCCCTGGTTCCTCGACGGGATACCCTTCGATCAGGAATTCTTCCACAACCGGCTGAAAGAGACAGGTCTTCTTTCACATGCTCAGGCGCAGCTTATTGGCAATATCCTGTTGGATATCCTCGATAAGCTGATAACAACGGTGATCGTGCTAATTGCGCTCAGATTCATTCCCGAAAGCTTCAAGGAAAACCTGCGCGGCAGCATAAGGATGCAGGCGAAGATCTCAGAAGAGGAATACGAGGAAGTCCGCCACATCAAGTGCCGTTCGGCTTCAGTGCGCACGAGAATAATCGTTGTACTTACCATAACCATGCTGCTTATCGGCGCAGCAAGCTCAGTCATCAGTGTAATGGTATTCCATAATGATACGATAAACGAGCACGAAAAATACGCCGAAGGCGCAGCAACACTTGCGGCCTCAATGATAGACGGCGACAGGGTGGAGGATTATATCACAAACGGCGATGCGGCCGAAGGGTATGCCCAGATCGAAAAGATACTGTATGACATAAGAGAAAGCACACCCGACATAAAGTATATCTATGTTTATAAGATACTCGAGGACGGCTGCCATGTGGTATTCGACCTTGATACCGATGAGCTCGAGGGTGAAGAGCCCGGGACTGTTATCCCGTTCGATGAATCATTCAGAGATGATGTTCCCCTGCTCCTTGCAGGCCAGCCCATAGAACCGATAATCACAGATGATACCTACGGCTGGCTGCTCACAGTATATAAGCCTGTATATGATTCAAACGGCAAATGCGTATGCTACGCAGCTGCGGATGTATCAATGGATCGTCTGCGCCTGAATGAACGCAGCTTCTTTACCGAGATGATATCTCTTTTCCTCGGTATCTTCATACTGATACTCTCGTTTGTATGGCAGATGGTGGAGTATAACATCATCATGCCCGTGAACACAATGGCTCACCGCTCGGATATTTTCGCCTTCAGCGGTGAATTTACCAAAGCAAGCGTTGACAGGATACGCAGCCTTGACATACGAACCGGTGACGAGATAGAGAACCTTTATCTGTCGATACTGAAAATGTCCGAGGACAGCGTTAAATATGTCAACGACATAAACGCAAAAAATGAGACCATATCAAAAATGCAGAACGCACTTATCATGGTGCTTGCAGATATGGTCGAGAGCAGAGACAAGAATACAGGCGATCATGTCCGCAAGACCGCCGCTTATGTGGAGATAATCCTGCGCGAAATGAAGCGTAAGGGAATTTATTCCGAAATGCTCACCGAGGAATTCATACAGCATGTTATAGATTCTGCACCGCTTCACGATGTGGGCAAGATCATCATACCGGATGCTATCCTTAACAAACCCGGCAAGCTTACCGACGAGGAATTTGAAACGATGAAGAAGCACACCTCCGCAGGAAGCGAGATAATATCCAAGGTTATCGCCATCGTTCCAGATTCTGGCTATCTTCACGAAGCAAAGAACCTTGCGGCATATCACCATGAAAAATGGAACGGCAGGGGCTACCCCAGCGGCCTTGCAGGAGAGGATATACCGCTTTCAGCAAGGGTTATGGCAGTTGCGGATGTAATGGACGCACTTGTTTCCCGAAGGAGCTACAAGGAGCCGTTTACATTTGAAAAGGCCTGCGAGATAATAGTCGAAGGTAAGGGAACGCATTTTGATCCCAATATAATAGATGCATTCGTCAGCGCCTCCGACGAGATAAGAGAGGTCACTGAAAGATTCAATAAATACAACTGATACAACTGATACAACTGATACCCTTTTTAGAGATACCCATACAATAATTTTGCCGCGAAGCGCTTTTCAGCGTTTCGCGGCATTTTATGATAGATCGGGATTTGTCTGTAGCTCAAGCAGCATATAGACCAGTTCCTGAAATCCGTTAGTTCTGGAGTTGAATCCCCTGGGATTTCTCCCGAATTCTTCAAATCCCATATCCCGATACAGGGAAATGGCTCTTTTGTTTTCGGCGACCACATTCAGTTCCAACTGTATATATCCGGCATCCCTGGCGCATCTGATACAGGCTTGTGCAAGAGCTTTGCCCAGTCCGAGCCCCCAGTATTCCTTTAAAATACTGATGCCGAATTCAGCCCTGTGTTTTACTTTGTGTTTTGTTCCTACTGCCTCTATTCCCGCCATCCCCACAACAACATCATCTACAATGGCTATTATTTCTATTTCATTCGGGCTCTTTGTTTTCTCTTCCAGAAATTGTGCTTCCTGATCCTGATCAAAGCTGTTTTCATCGGGATATGAAAGCAGAAAATCTGTTTCTGCATGGGTACGATCAAAAATCT
>CAMHMM010000099.1 GCA_946186215.1 uncultured Ruminococcus sp.
AAGCGGGTTGGACAGCGGCATATCCGCAAACATAGCTGCCATTTTTTCCGGATCCTTTATATTTTTCAGATCAAGGCGGCCTTTTTTTGAATAACCTAAAAGACAGTCGCATATCCCGCAGAGGATATGGCCGATGACTGCCGCAATAATTGCAAGCTTCATCTTATATTCTCCTTATCTGCATATCAGGATGAACAGCCCTGCTGTCAGCATACTCAGAAACGGGTACAGTATTATCCTGATGATCTGATTTTTGTTGTTAAATCCCCTGTCTTTCCAGCCCGCGCAGTCTGCCGTTTCGGGAAACAGCTTTTTAAAGTATCCGACAGTCAGAACGAGCCACTGATCCTGCACTATGATATCATATGCCTTCATGATATATAACATCAGTATAAATCTGCCCGTGAGTGCCGGGAAACCGCAGCCGCTTTTTACGCCGTCGATACCGATATATAATATCCCGGCGAGCATTGATAATATAAATATTCCAAACAAGATATGCGCCGCCATCTGCTTATACATAGGCGGCTCGGGATGATCCTTTGCAGCCTCCCGCACATCCGCAGGCAGAAATCTCAGCACAAGTGAGGGCTTTGCCATAGGGCTTGCAGCAAGTACAACCACAAACTCCATCAGACAAAGCAAAAGTGCTGTGATTATTGTTCTGATCATTTTCCGTCATCTCAGTTTATCCACCTGATGATCTCTTTTTCTGAGTGCTCCAGATACTGCATATTTTCATTTCTGTATTTTCCGAATGTCCTGTATATCACACCGATGAAAGGCATCATCATATACAGCTTTCCTTCCCGCTCTCTGTTGGGCAAAAGCCCGCCGAGGTGGCTGCCGCGGGGATATATCACCGTTTTCACCTGTCTGTCATAATGATTTTCTTTCAGTCTCTCCGAAAGTCTTTTAACCAAATACCCCGCATACCAGCATTCATCCATCGCGCCCGCGATAAGCAGGATATCCGCACCGCTTTTTTCGATTTCAAACTCTGCTTTTCGCACTTCTTCTTTGCGGCAGTATGCCTTGTAATACGCTGACCACATCCCCGTTACCTTATAGGGCACAGCATGGTGACTTATGTACCCCATGGCCTTTATCTCAGAAAGATCGGCTGATACATATGGTATCTCCTCGCCCTTCCATGCTGCAACGCTGTGGCCTGTCATGGTCTTCTTGTCCGGAAGACTGCCCTCAAAGGGAACATGAGTGGGCGACACCATAATGAGCTTTTCAAAGCCGCCTATTTTTTGCGCCGCAAGACAGGCAAATATCGAGCCCATGGACTGCCCGTAAACGCTGATATGCTCTATATGCTTTTCCTCACGCAGATATTTTACAGCGGGAACGAACATATCAAGAGGTATCCTGTCGGGTGAAGCGGGAAGTCCCGGCGCACCGAAAAGCGAAACCGCCAGACCTGTTATGCCATAGTCAGCAAAGCGCTCTGCAAATATCCGCCCGGGCAGAAGGCTCTGTTCTCCGCCCATGATCACGATAATCGCTTTGTCGCTGCCTCCGTCGGGCTCTGCAAGATGCCCGACAAAGCCGTGGTCTATCATATTAAAATGCTCAAGTCTCAACGCCGTTCACCATTCCTTCAGGAATCTCAGCACACGCCTGAAGCTGTCCTGTCTTGCTTCTTCGCATTCCTTCGGATATTTCTTTTCAGCGGGGATCATATGCTCCAGTGCAAATCTCGCAAAGCCCGTCATTTTATCAAGGCCGTCCGAAAGTGCATGGCTTCCCTTTTCATATATGTGGTATTCAACACGGTATGGATAATCATTTTCCCTGAGTATCTTCACCATTCTCGGAACGGCGATATCCGAAGGCCATGCATCATCGTTCTTTGCCGCAAGGAACAGCACATCCGCGTGCATATTTTCGACCTTTATCCTTGCCTGCGGTGGAAGAGACTTTTCAAGCCTGTCATACCCGTAGCGCATAAATCGGCTCATGCCGTACCCGGGTGCCTTGCGTGCATCATTGAGCCATCCGAGCATACCCATCTCATCAAGCAGATCGATCGGCGCACACGGTACATCCTGCCCGTGCCATATATACTGCGATCTGCGGGCGCGTCTGAAGCCGAGAAGCGTCTTTGTCGTTCCCTCGGGAACATAGTCATATGGCACCACCGGGATAACGCAGCTTATTTCGGGAACAAGCGAAGCAGCAAGCAGCGTATACCCTGCACCTGTTGAAACGCCTGTCATTGCGATACGCTTTATACCCTTTTTCTCCATGAACCATTTTACTGCCCTTTCGGTGTAGTCAACGGGAATAGAGACCATCTGCTGCGGCAGGTTTTTCCACAGATAAAAGCCCATGACCAGCACATTATATCCCGCTCTGCGCAGATATCTGCTCATATAAACGCTTGTTTTTTCATCACAGGATGCTCCGCCCACTGCGATTATCGCTTTTTCGGGCGATCTTTTTCCTTCAAAATATATTCCCTCAAAGCCGTCCTTCTTTAATGAACATCGTTCCATAGATCATTCCGCCTTTTAAAACAAAACGGGTACAGCCGATAAGCTGTACCCATATAAGTCGTATATACAGACTTCATGCATAGCTTACGGCAAAACCAAAGTTACACATGAGTCTCGCAAATTAAAGCAAGCCAGACCAACGGTCAGTATGTTGACTTGCTGCTCATCAAAAGAGTCTGCTACTCCCTCATATCGTGTTCATGATAACACAAAACAGCCTGTTTGTCAATAGGATCATATGAAAAAAATGCTGTTTAGTTATCACAAATATAAAAGTGACAACTTATCACAGTATAGTGCTTTTGATGAATCTGACCGGTGCGCTTTCACGATACTGTCAGCGTACACAGCTTTCCGCGCTGTATATATCCTATTTTTCTGTAGCAGGCGTTGGATGCTGCATAATCCGCATCGGTGTAGAGCATGGGCGTAAAGCCCGCCTGCGCTGCGAGCTCTGTCACCTTGTACACAAGATTTTCCGCATAACGCTTTCTTCTGTGCTCGGGGCGGGTATACACAAGATTGACCGAAGCCATATCATCAAGCGGAGTATATTTGCAGCTTGCCGCAGTGATCCCGTCACTGTTTTTCCAGAAAAACATATTACCTGCGCTGATAAAATCCTTTGCCCTTTCACGATAGGCCGACATATCCTCTTCATCTGCACCTATTTCCTTATGGAACAGGCTGATGATCTCCGCCAGCTCATCTGTATCCTTATCGGTGCAGCTGTATATACTGCCGTCTGCCTGTGCATCGGGCTTTACGGGCTCGGGGCAGTCATAGGCTAGCATATTTGTGGATATTGTTATTTTCCTGCCGCTTTCCGCCGCTCTCTTTACAAAATGCTCTGCCAGATCATACTTGACATTGAAGCGCTGCCCGCTTTGCAAAAGCGAATGCTCCTCCGCCAGTCTGTATGCGTTTTCCATGATCCAGTCTGATGCATTGTCGGGTGTCCATATCCACACGGGATAGGGAGACTCGGTATAGCAGAGCATCAGCTCCGTGTGATCGGTAAGAAGCAGTCTGCATTTACCATCTATAACACGGCGCATCACAAAAAATGTATATTTATCATTATCCAGCAGTCTGCGGTCTCTTTCATCAATAAAGCTGTCCATATTCTCCGCCTTTCTGAGTCAGAATGTTTTAGCTGACCTTTACACTCACATATTTATCGCCTGTCACAGGATATCAGCAAGCTCTGTAAGATCGTTTATCTCCATATCAGGACGCTGTGAGCTGTCCGTTATCGTCCAGTAACCCCCAAATCCGCGCTTTATCCATATTGTTTTCATGCCAAGCCTTTTTGCGGGAACGATATCATTGTCGATGCGGTCGCCGATCATAACCGCCTTGTGGGGCGGACATCCCGCTCTTTCAAGAGCTATATCGAATATTCTTCTGTCGGGCTTTGCAGCGCCCTCCTCTGCGGAAGCGGCTATGACATCAAAATACTTTAGTATCCCGAAATTTTTCAGCCGCTCTGCCGTACCGGGCAGCTGGTTTGCGATGGTGCCTATCCTGTATTTTTCGCTGAGCAGCTGCAGACACTTTTCCGTATCATCATAGAGCCTTTCATATTCGGATTCCCATGCGGGAAGTTCCGCACCAAGCATTTTCGCAAGCTCCAGATCGCCTTTTTTATTCTGTCTGTACAGCGCTTCTGCCCTTTGCAGTACTTCTTCACAGGGCATACCCGCAACTTCGGCTATCCCTGCAAATCTTCTTCTATACACTTCGTTTTCATCGATAAGCGTTGAACCAAGATCAAAAAACAGCCATTCAATATCCTTCATTATTATCCTTTCCGGACCGGCAGGGCATTATTCCGATCAATTCCGTATGCGTTTTCCCGTTCTTGTATCATTATACGCTGTAAAGCTTATTTTGTCAATAAAAAACCGCTCTGGCGGCGAAACGCCGCCAGAGCGGAAAGTTCATATATTCATAGCGCACATTGCAGTGATATATTCCAGCGACGGCACATATATGCCCTTGTGCCTTGCACCGCGGTAGGCCTCTCTGCCGTCCCTGAAAGCCATCACCTGTGCGATGGGGAAGGGTATCCATGTACCGTCATCAAGCGGTGTGGTGGAAAAAAGGCAGCCGTTTTCAAGGCGCTTGTAGCAAAGTGTATTTTTCAGATTTTTATGTACATACAAAAGCTCGCCGTCCCAGATCATAAGGTTGAGCTTGTTGTGAGGGGCGGTATGCTCGATAAACTGTGATACAGTAAGAAATCTTTCGTTTTCCTCCATATTCCCCTGCCGGATACGTTCATTGACCGTATCCAGAAGAGCAAGAAAAAGCCTTTCCGAATCAGTATTCCCCGCCTGTCTCTGATTATACTGATAATTCATTTTGCTTGAATAAATGGTGCCGTTGTGGATAAGTGTCCATTCCCTGCCTGTAAGATCATATCCCGTGTAGGGATGGCAGTTTTCCTCGCATATGTTTCCCACGGTGGCAAAGCGGATATGGCCGAGTACTGCCTTCTGGGGCTCCATGCTGTCAATAACAGCACTCAGGAATGAACTGTCGCAGGCGCGTACAGGCTCGTGAAGCACCGCTCTTTCTCCGCCTTCCTCATACATCATCCCCCACCCGTGAGGATGGCGGACACTGTGGGCATAGAAAAGCCTTAAATAGTCCGAGATATCTGTTGGCTTTGAAGCTGTGAATCCAAGCAGCTCGCACATACTGACCTTCCTTTCCCGTAATGATGAAAACAGACGAACATATCCTGTATACTGATGATACCACAAATTGAAAATAAAATCAACCGATTTCAGGCATGAATTATGAATACCCTGCATTATCGCCTGTATAAAGCCATTTTCGGGATATATCGGTTTTCTATTCTTGATATAGAAATTATCTATAGATATATTTTGACGATAACATATGATAGTAATTAGCAATTGGACAGCCGCATCAGTTTGTGGTACAATAGTTTTACAGACTATCCTCATCAGAAAGGGTGTGTACTATGAGCAGGACACTTGATGAAGCAATTTATGAAAAATATATACGCCCTACCGAGAGAAAGCGTCAGCGCTCTGTAGGAGTGGAGCTGGAATTTCCGCTGATAAACCGTTCCCGCAGGCCTGTGGATATCCCCGCAGTGCAGGAGATCGTAAAGGTTTTTGCGGCGCGATTCGGCTTTACAGGGCAGTGTGCGGATGACAACGGCAATATCTATTCTCTTACCGAACCGGTCACGGGCGATAATCTTTCCTTTGACTGCAGCTTTAATACACTGGAGCTTTCCTTCGGAAAAGAGGATGACATAACTCTTCTGCATGAGCGCTATTCAATCTATACTCATTATCTGCAGAGCAGCTTCGGCCGCATAGGTCATATCCTCACAGGCATGGGAATCAATCCCTACCACAGATCAAATGACAATATTCCCATCGCAAATGACCGCTACCGTATGCTGTTCCATCATCTGCAGACATACAGTGAATTCCCGGATCGTTTTTTCCACAAGCTGCCGTATTTCGGGATGATGGCCGCTGCCTCACAGGTGCAGCTGGATGTTGAACGGGATGATATCATACAGACCTTCCGCACAATGGACAGGCTCGAGCCCTACAAGGCGCTTTTGTTCGCAAATTCATATTACAAAGGACTGCCCGAGCTCATAATTTCCCGTGACTATCTCTGGTCCTACAGCACACAGGGCTACAATCCCCACAATCTCGGGATGTATGAAACAGAGCTTGCCGATCTTGACGAATACATCGACTATGTAAAAAGCCAGAGTATGTACTGCGTTGGAAAGCAGGACAGATACTATCATTTCACACCTGTTGTGCTCAATGATTATATCCGCCGTGAGCGTATCACAGGGCAGTATTACGCCGACGGCGGCTGGCACAAGGGAGATTTTGCTCCGGAGGTGGATGACATCGCCCATCTTCGCACATTCAAGTTTTCCGACCTCACCTACCGCGGCACAATCGAATACCGCAGCGCCTGCGAGCAGCCTATGGATGCTGCGTTCACAGTCGCGGCACTTCACGCAGGACTTGCCGAAAAGCTCGGAGAGCTCACAGAGCTTCTCGACAATGACCGTGTTATCTACCACCGCGGCTATTCCGCACCGGAGCTGCGCGAACTTCTCACCCGCAGAGAGCTGCCTACTTTTGCTGACAGGGATGCAGTTTCCGCACAGCTTACCAACATTCTGGAGATCGCATACAGAGGGCTCTTACAGCGCAGATACGGCGAGGAAGTTTTCCTGCGGCCGCTGTTTGAGCGTGCCGAAGCACTTACAAATCCCGCAAAGCAGCTTCTTGCGGGGCTCGAGCGAGGAGACAGCATTGAAAGCTGGATAGAACGCTTTGCCGACATACACTCCGCTTCGATACAAGCCTGTTGAAAACGACGAACTGCAAAACACCGGATAAGGCAG
>CAMHMM010000100.1 GCA_946186215.1 uncultured Ruminococcus sp.
AGACACTGTCTTTCTTGCCGCAGTCTTGGCCTGTGTTACGGCAAGATTTTTATAGTCGCCTGTCCTGTATGCGGTCTGTGCGGCAACAATGATCACAGCATCGGTGGCATCCGAGCATATTATCCTGTTGGCATCGGTGCAGCACCTGCCGTCGCCCTTTACGGTGACGGCGCAGGCAAAGGGGATACCGTCGGAAACTGTGAAAAGCAGTGTGCTGTCGTCATATGCACGGTTCTCATCATACCAGTCGTCGCGCCCGTCGATAAGCGCTGTAAAGCTGAGACCACCCTTTTTTGAGGAAGAAAGCGCGATCACCATTACCTGATCGGGGTATGACACAAATGTTTTTCTGGTGATAATGGTATCATTCGTTCTGAATGAAACCGTATCTATGCCCTCTGACATATCAAGGCAATGCGAGTAACAGGTATATTCCCCGCTCTGATACAGATGAAGCTCGCCCAGGGGCTGATAATGCCTTTGCTGTTCATTTGTCCCGTAGAAGGAATCCTCACACAGCTGTGTAGCCGCCTGAGTATCGCCGCTCCTGATATATCCGCGCATCCTTTCAAGAGCATCCGCCGCCTTGGGATTGTTCCTTTCACGAAACGCTCCCGACCAGATCGAATCCTCATTGAGATAGTATATTTCATTGTTGGGATCGCCGCATATCATCGCTCCGATCCTGCCGTTTCCAACGGGAAGCGAATCATGCCATTCCTTTGCGGGTCTGCCGTAATTGAGGATATGTCTCATTATACCGCTCCTTGTTCTGCCTTATGTCTGATGCGCCTTAATGATATACGAGCTTACAAAGCGCCTGCTGTCGCAAAGCTCACCTATCGAGTCTATCTCCGACGGCGTTTCCAGATCGTTGTAGCGGTTGTACACCACAAATCTGCCGCCGCGTCCGTCGATGGCGGTAAAGTGCCTTGTGGATCTGAACGGCTTGCCTGTCCAGCAGCAAAGTATGCTTACATTTCCCTCCGCCGCCTTTTCGTATTCCTCAAAGCTTTTCATGGGTAAGGTCACCGCCCCCAGCAGGGAGCCTATCCGCCTTATCCTGTAGGGGGATGTGCCGAAAATGCCGAACAAAACGAGCCCGTAGCGCTCGATGAGCGTTACGATGAGCCCCATGTCCGGCTTTGAGCCTATGAGCCGCAGTGCGTTATACAGGGCGATAGCGCCGCACCCGTTGTAGGACATTTTCATAAGTCCCATCCTGTAACCGGAAACAGCACATCTGCCCTGTCCGCATATAGGCTTATCCTGAAGATCAAGGGATGAAAGATCAGCCCTTTTTGATTTCGGATGCAAACTTTTCTATCCTTTCCACAGCTGTCTGGATATGTTTGAGTGAATAAGCGTAGGATATCCTGATAAAGCCTTCACCGGTAGCGCCGAATGCATTTCCGGGAACTACCGCAACAGAATATTTATCAAGGAGCGTTTCGCAGAATTCCTCGCTTGAAAGGCCTGTGCTCTTTATGGAGGGGAATACATAGAATGCTCCCTTTGGCTCAAAGCAGTCAAGGCCTATACGGTTGAGTGCATGAACGAGCCAGCGCCTGCGCTGATCGTATTCCGCACGCATTTTCTCTATATCCCTGTCACAGCTTCTCAGAGCCTCCACAGCCGCATACTGGGACATGGTAGGCGAGCACATTATAGCGTACTGGTGGATCTTCAGCATCTGCTTTGCCAGAGGTGCAGGTGCTGCGATATAGCCCAGTCTCCAGCCTGTCATCGAATATGCCTTGGAAAAGCCGTTGACAAGGATGGTCCTTTCCTGCATATTCCCTATCTGAGCAATGGATACATGCTCAGAGCCGTAGGTAAGGGAGCTGTAGATCTCATCGGAAAGGATGAGTATATCAGTTCCGTCGAGTATCTCTGCTATCGCTTCAAGATCCTCGCGTGTCATGACCGCACCGGTGGGATTATTGGGAAACGGCAGGATCAGAAGCTTTGTTTTCGATGTGATCCTTTCCTTTAAAAGAGCGGGAGTAAGCTTGAAATTATCCTCCGCTCTTGTGGGAACGGGAACGGGAACGCCGCCGCAGAGCGAAACTATCGGTGAATAGCAAACAAAGCAGGGCTCTACCACAAGAACTTCATCGCCCGGATTCACAAGTGCGCGTATAGCCACATCGATGCCCTCTGAGCCACCTACAGTGACGATTATCTCACTGTCGGGATCGTACTTCAGACCAAGCTGTGCTTCAGTCTTTTTGGATATTTCCTGCAGGAGCTCGGAAAGTCCCTTATTTGCGGTGTATTTTGTTCTTCCGCGCTCGAGAGAGGTGATGGCTGCCTGACGCACGCTCCAGGGTGTCTGAAAATCGGGCTCGCCTACACCAAGCGAGATTATACCCTCTCTTGCATTTGCAAGGTCAAAGAATTTTCTTATTCCCGACGGCTTCATTTCCCTGCATTTGTCGGCAATAAGCTTATCATAATCTATCACGGAGCAACTAAACTCCTTTCGTCTTCGGACTCACCGTCTATTACAAAGCCGCTGTCCTTATATCTTTTGAGCACAAAGTGCGTTGAGGTGGAGATCACCCCGTCGAGAGTTGAAAGTCTGCGTGCTACAAAGAGTGCTACCTCCTTGTAGTTGGTACCCGAAAGGGTAACTGCAAGGTCGAAAGAGCCTGCCATGAGTGTTACGGAATCGACTTCCTCAAAGCTCATGATCTTCTTTGCCAGCTCATCAAAGCCGAAATCGGCCTTGGGAGTTATCTTTACCTCGATAAATGCCGTTACGGAGTTGGTATCGGAGAAATCATCCCCCAGAACAGCTCTGTATCCCTTTATCTTCCCGTTTTCCTCATACTCCTGTATCTTTGCGGCGGTCTCCTCGGCTGTCATGCCTGTCATGGCCGCAAGCTCCTCAACAGAGAGCCTTGCATTATTTTTCAGAAGCGAAAGTAATGTGTCCATTATATTGTTCTCCTTTCTGTGGTCGTATCATATTCGTATTTCTTCCCGTCCGCAGCGGACGGGAGCAGCTGCGTTTATCACAGATCAAGCGTTTCAAGCAGGTCGAGATCGGCAACATAGTCCGTTTCGGAGGCCAGCTTCTTTTCCGCCTGGTTCTTGTATTTTTCAATTCCGACTGTGGCCTTGTTTACAGCGCACAGTGTGCCTGCGCCCGCGACACATCCGCCGGGGCAGCCCATTCCTTCGAGAAGGCAGCCGTCGTATTTGTGCGCCTTTGCCATCTGCAGAAGCTTTCTGCATTCGCGCAGTCCCTGTGCGGATACGGTCTTTACATCCCTTGTGGGATCGAGCCGCTTTATCTCATCTGCGACCGCGCCCGCGACACCGCCGCTCACTGCAAAGCCGCGTCCTGCACCGGTGGCCTCCTCAAGGGGAACGGCCTCAGCATCGGGGATATTGTCTATATCGACTTCCTTGGCCGCAAACATTCCCATAAGCTCCTCAAATGTGAGGACAAAATCAACATAGCTTCTTATGGACCTGCGGCTGGCTTCAAGCTTCTTTGCACTGCACGGGCCGATAAAGGCGATCATGCAGTCCGGATCCTTTTTCTTTTCAAGCCTTGCTGTGAGTACCATAGGCGTAAGCGCCATGGAGATATTCTTTGCAAGCTCGGGAAAGAGTCTTTTTGCCATGGATGACCACGAGGGGCAGCATGATGTTGCGAGGAAATCCAGCTTTTCAGGAACATTTTCGATAAAGTCCTTGGCTTCCTCAACGGTGCAGAGGTCTGCACCGACCGCCACCTCAACAACACTGTCAAAGCCCAGTCTGCGCATCGCGGCTGTGAGCTTGTCAGGGGTGAGCTTTGAGCCGAACTGCCCGTAGAACGCAGGGGCGACTATCGCCACTACCCTGCGGTTTGTCTTTATTGCGTGGATGAGCTGGAAGATCTGTCCCTTATCCGCAATAGCGCCGAAGGGGCAGTTTACAAGGCACATCCCGCAGGAAACGCAGCGCTCATAGTCGATCTTCGCTCGTCCGTGCTCGTCGCTGCCTATGGCATCCATGCCGCAGGCTCGCGCACAGGGGCGCTCGACCTTGAGTATCGCTCCGTAGGGGCACACATCCTTGCAGCGCCCGCATTTGATGCACTTTTCCTGATCTATCTTGGATTTGCCGTGCCTTATGGATATAGCACCCTTGGGGCACACCACCTGACAGGGGTTCTCAAAGCAGCCCTGGCACACCTCAGTCACATGATAGTGCATCGGCGGGCAGGCGTTGCAGGCAAATGAGATTATATTGATAAGCGGCGGATCGTAGTATTTTTCCGCGATGGCGCTCTCATTTACGCCTCTGGAAACGGGCGCGTGCTCGCTGACATCACGCAGCGGCAGCCCCATTGCAAGGCGCAGACGCTCCTCTACGATAGCCCTTTCAA
Source organism: uncultured Ruminococcus sp. (assembly GCA_946186215.1). Lineage (GTDB taxonomy): Bacteria > Bacillota > Clostridia > Oscillospirales > Ruminococcaceae > Huintestinicola. The sequence continues at coordinate 4,388 of CAMHMM010000100.1, forward strand.
GAAATATGGATTCCCTGTGCTGTGCCACATCCCCGGGGCAGATTTTATACGGCAGATCCTCCATACGGGTATAGTCGCCGCCCTCATATGCAAGCCGCGCCACCTCTGTGAACACCTTGCGGCGCATATCGGTAACGGAAGAGTATATCCCTCTCATGATAAAACCTTCATTCTATTGTTTGTCCATTAAGTATTCATCATCAAATTCGCAGGTAACATCATCCCACAGGACACAGTTGCTGAGAACCTGATCTCTGTAATAATCCGTAAAGGCGATCTTCATCGTCTGTGTGGATAATCTGTTTTTTTCGTATATGGTTAGCGGATAATCGGTGTGGATGTTGTACAGGGAATAGTCATTCCCCGTGATCGTGTTGCGCCCCCTGTAATGCACAAATTCGTCGCCCTTGTAGAACCTTGCCTCGAGTATGCCGAATTTTCTGCACGACAGCGCCTGGATATAATCATCACCGTTTTCAAGTATGACAGGGAGCCATGTGGTCTCTGCGAGCCCGTCAAAGGTGGAGTAGATATCCCGCACGGTGACATCCTTGATTATCACCTTGTCATTGATTATAAGATTCATTCTATCAGCTCCGATGGCCGCTCCTGCTGATCCTCCTGCCTGAGATACTGCTTGTCTCCGAATATCCTCAGCGCCGTCTTATACCAGCTCTCCCATTCGCCGTTGGGCATATCATGGGTGAAAATAAGCTCATTCTCGCCGACCTGTGCGGTGATAAGCCCGCCGTACCAGCTGTGGCGGGTGTCGATAAGTCCGTCATAGCAAATCAGCGATGAAAAAAATGCAAACATCTCCGCAGAGGTAAGCGCTGTAAAGCTCTCTGTTACGGGAATATTGACTGTTTTCATAAATTACACGCTCCTGTATTGCTTATCTGCATATACACCTGATAGTAGTTTACCACAAATCCACTCAAATGTCAAATAAAATTGTCAGGTCGGCAAGGCCGACAGCTACTCGTGCTCTCTTTTGAAAGGAAACGCTCATCATTGGCTCGGAGCTTTTATTACCGTTTAGGTCACATATTGGCCGACAGAGCCTGCACCCACTCAGCAGCGTTTCGCCGCGGTGATTGACATGAAGCTGTCATGATGCTATAATGGATCATAGCAGAATATACAGAGGATCGAAGGATAAGATCTCAGGGGATGCTAATGAAGAAAAATATAGTCAGAGAAACGATAAAATATATATTACTGTTTTTTGCCACAGCAGGGCTGCTGTTCCTTTTTCTCTCGGCGTGCGCTCATATACCGCGCTCTGCGGTAAGGGACAATATGCTCTCCTCGGCAGATTATTTCGCCGAAGAGAAGGTCTCTTATCATAGGCTGCACGGGGTTTACGCTACGATGGTGGATAATTATGCGGACTGTATAACCGTTGCTATCGCATGGGGCTTTGATGAGACACAGCCGCTTGAAAGTGCGATGCTTTCGGCGTATTACAGTGACGGCGTAAGAAATGTCAACGAATGCTTTCTTGACGGGATAACAAACGATATTGAGCCGGATACGGAGTATATCCGCTACTGGCACGGTTCTGCGGCGGTGACACGACTGATGCATCTTTTTACGGATATCAGGGGTATGCATATCTGTGCCGCAGTGCTGATATGTCTGCTTGCGGTTGTGCTTATCGTGCTGCTTGCTGTGAACAAAAAAATAACCGAGGCCGCCTGTGTTGTGATCTCCCTTGTCAGCGTCAGCATATGGTATACTGCGGACACAATACAGAATACATGGTGCGTGATCATCATGCTGATGGTTTCGGTCATCTGCGTGATGATGGCATTTAAGGGGAAATATGAGAGCATCTGCCCGATATTGCTTATAAGCGGTGTTGTCACGGCATTTCTGGATTTTCTCACTACGGAGACCATGACAGTGCTGTTTCCGCTGCTGCTTGTGATATCAATAAAGCGGCAGGAGGGCGGCAGCTTCAAAAGGGATATCCTTTACTGCCTGAAATGCTGTGTGCTGTGGGGCGCAGGCTTTGTGTTTATGTGGGTGTCAAAGTGGATATGCGCCTCGGTGATACTGGATACTGATGTTATGCCGTATGTTGCGGGGCATATAGCAGAAAGAGTCAGCGACATGAAGGAGCCGGGGGTCATCGCCTATCTGTGGGCTATCCTGACACGAAATATCGGCTGCCTGTTCCCTCTCGGCTACGGTGAGATCGGTGCTGTCGCTGGTATTTTCATAGCGGTCGGTCTGTGCTTTTATGTGTATGTGTTCCGCATCAGCGGTGCGGACAGGGGAACAGTCATATTGTTTGCGGCACTCGGAGCGGTAGTTTTTCTGCGGTATCTCGTTCTCAATAATCACAGCTATCTTCACTACTTCTTTACCTACCGCGCACAGGTCTCGTCTGTACTGGCACTGCTGCTCATATGTACTGAAATAACTGCCGTAAGAGCAGGGCGGGGTTCTGCGCCAGGCGGG
>CAMHMM010000101.1 GCA_946186215.1 uncultured Ruminococcus sp.
ATGCTGCTGTCATATCAGGAAAGTGCTGCTACCTGCTCTGCGCAGCGGCTGCAAAGTGTGGGATATACTGCATTGGAGCCCACATATTCGCTGTAGCTCCAGCAGCGGTCGCATTTTGCGCCATCAGCCTTCTGTACGGTAACGGAAAGTCCCTCTACGATCTCGGACTTCATATCGCCGCTGCCGTTGTTCTCTATCTCTACCTGTGAAACGATGAACACCTTTGCAAGATCATCCGCTACACCAGTGAGGAAAGAATAAAGTCCGGTATCCTCGGTATGGAGTATCACCTTTGCTTCGAGAGAAGCGCCGATGAACTTCTCGTTTCTCTTTACTTCAAGAGCCTTTGTAACTGCGGATCTGAGCTCATAGAGCTTATCCCACTTTGCTGTGAATTCATCGGATACGCTTATATCAAGCTTCTTTTCCTGCTGATTGAGGAAAATGCTCTCTGTATCATCGCCCTCGCTGCGGGGAATGTACTTCCATATCTCCTCTGCGGTGAACGAAAGGATGGGTGCCAGCATCTTGGAAACTGCCTTGAGTATGAGATACATTGCAGTCTGTGCGCTGCGTCTTTCAACGCTCTTTTCTGCATCGCAGTAAAGTCTGTCCTTGATGATATCAAGGTAGAAGTTGGACATCTCAACAACGCAGAAATTATGTATGCTGTGAACAGCCATGTGGAAATCAAATGCATCGTAGCCCGCATTTACCTTGTCGATAAGTGCATTGAGCCTTACAAGTGCCCACTTGTCTATCTCCATCATGGAATCAAATGCAACCATATCAGATGCAGGATCAAATCCTCTCTTGTTGGAGATATTGCCGAGGATGAAGCGTGCTGTGTTCCTGATCTTCTTGTAGGTATCAGCAAGCTGCTTCAATATATCCTTGGAAACTCTTACATCTGCATGATAATCAGAGGATGCAGCCCACAGTCTGAGGATATCTGCGCCGTTCTGATCAATTACTTCAAGGGGATCAACGCCGTTGCCCAGAGACTTGTGCATTGCCCTGCCCTCGCCGTCAACTACCCAGCCGTGAGTGCACACAGCCTTATAGGGTGCGCCGTTGCCGATAGCTGCAGATGTGAGGAGCGAGGACTGGAACCATCCTCTGTACTGGTCTGCTCCCTCGAGATAGAGGTCAACAGGAAGATCAAAGCCCTTTTCCTTCATAACAGCCGTGTGTGTAACGCCGCTGTCGAACCATACATCGAATATATCCTTTTCCTTGACAAAGTTTGTGCAGCCGCACTCACACTTCATGCCTGCGGGAACAAAATCTGCAGCATCACGGATATACCATGAATCAGAGCCTTCTTTGCGGAATATATCGGAAACATTTCTGATAAGATCATCCGTTACCATGGGCTTGCCGCAGTCAGCGCAGTATACAACAGGGATGGGAACGCCCCATGTTCTCTGTCTGGATATGCACCAGTCGCTGCGGTCCATTACCATGCCCTTTATGCGGTCCTCGCCCCATTCAGGTATCCACTGTACAGACTCAACAGCCTTGACAGCCGCATCGCGGAACTTGTCAACACTGCAGAACCACTGCTCTGTTGCTCTGAAAAGCACAGGGTTCTTGCATCTCCAGCAGTGAGGGTACTGATGGACGATCTTTTCCAGTGCGAAAAGTGCGCCGGAGCTTTCGAGATCCTTTGCGATCTCCTTATTTGCATTATCTGTAGTAAGGCCTGCATATTTGCCTGCCTCTGCAGTGAGCTTGCCCTTTGAATCAACAGGCACAACGATGCCTATCTCGGGATATTTCTTGCACACCTCAAAGTCGTCCACACCAAATCCGGGAGCGGTGTGAACGCAGCCTGTACCGCTTTCAAGGGTAACATGGTCGCCCACGATCACAAGGGAAGTCCTGTCGAGGAAGGGGTGAGCAGTCTTCATATATTCAAGCTCGCTGCCCTTGAAGGAACCGACAGTGGTATAATCCTCTATGCCCTTTGCCTGCATAACGGTCTTGACAAGAGCCTCTGCCATTATGTAGTTCTCGCCATCAGCCTGTACAATGGTGTACTCATACTCAGGGCCGAGACAAACTGCAAGGTTACCGGGAAGTGTCCATGTAGTGGTCGTCCATATAACAAAATATGTCTTTGCAAGATCAAGTCCCATGCCTGTGAAGATGCCCTTGTCATCTGTCACTCTGAACTTTACATAGATGGAATGGCAGGGATCGTTTGCATACTCTATCTCAGCCTCTGCAAGTGCGGTCTGGCAGTCAGGGCACCAGTAAACAGGCTTTAATCCCTTATAGATATAGCCCCTCTTGTACATCTCGCCGAATATCTCGACCTGTCTTGCCTCAAATTCAGGGCGCAGAGTGAGATAAGGCTCGTCAAAATCACCCAGAACGCCGAGTCTCTTGAATTCATTTCTCTGATTGTCTATCTGTGTGTGTGCGTATTCCCTGCACTTGCTGCGAAGCTCAACAGGGGGAACAGCGCCGTTTTCAACGCCGAGATTCTTGAGCACCTTGAGCTCGATGGGAAGTCCGTGTGTATCCCATCCGGGAATATAGGGAGCGCAGTTTCCCGACATATTCTTCTGCTTTACGATTATATCCTTGAGCACCTTGTTGAGCGCAGTACCCATGTGGATATCTCCGTTCGCATATGGAGGGCCGTCATGCAGCACATACTTCGGGCTGCCGCTGTTTTTCTCTATCATTTTGTAATAGAGCTTCTTGCTGCTCCATTCGTCAAGCATGGCGGGCTCTTTCTTGACAAGATTTCCCCTCATGGAAAATTCGGTCTCGGGGAGGTTCAGTGTAGAATTAAAATCCTGTGACATTGTCGTTGCACTCCTGTATCAGCATCAGACTTCTGCGTCTGCTTCTTTTATTGCCTTGGTCTCAAAATACTTGGTAGATTCCATATCATCGGGGAGGTCTTCCTCATACTCCTCCTCGTCATCCTCCTCGATCTCACCGGGAAGATTTGAGATGAGGCTGATATGCTCACGGTACATTTCAAGAAGCTCCTTCTTGAAATCCTTTACCTCGTTCTGGACTCTTTCAAGCTCAGCCTTTTCAGCATCGATATTTACATTGATGGAAGCCTTCAGCTCATCAGCCTTCAGATTCGCAGAAGAAAGTATCTCAGCTGCCTTTTCCTGTGCCTCTGCAATGATGTTCTGCTTCTGTCTGCGTGCATCCACCATTGCTTCCTTGATAGCCTCTTCATCAGCCCTGTACTGCTTTATGCTCGCAACGAGCACCTCTATTTTCTTCGCACTCTCTTCCTTGTCTGCGCGAAGTGTGGTAAGCTCTGCTTCGTAGCTTTTAAGGGTATCGGCTATCTCACCGAGGAAATCATCAACATCCTCCATCTTGTAGCCAAGCTTAGCCTGTTCAAAGCTTTTTTTCATTACATCATTTGCAGTTATCATTTTAGCCCTCCGTATTCAGAGATCGGGATCATGCACCATGTCCCGTAAAGCACCGGCAGCAAAACAGCCGGTACATTTCAGATGTATTTTTTTATTATTACCCTGTATTTATCCTTTTTTGTCTGGCCTGCCACACGGTCAAAAATAAATTTTCCGTATCCTCTTACGGAAAATACCGTGCCCTCGTTCATAACCGTGCTCACATCAGGCTTATAGACACCATACACGCTGACAAGCCCCGCCCTGATAAGCTCTGAGACCTTTGAGCGGGACAGCTTCACAGCCGCAGCCGCCACACTGTCCAGCCGAAGCGATGAAACAGCCGCATCGATCTCGGCAAACTCCATACAGGGGCGTATGCCGGATGTATCGGTGATCCTTTCGCACTTAACGCCTATCCTGCCGATCTTTTCTATGCCGGTCACCGTGTCGGCAACACTGTCGCAGACAAAAACAAAGGCTCCGCCTTCGGAGATAACGATATCGCCGACCATGGGACGGTCTATCCCGAGGGACATGATCGTTCCGAGATAGTGCCTGTGTGTGAGCCCGTCTGCCATCCTCGAAGTAAAATGCAGACACACTATGGGGAACACTTCGGGAGAAGGCTCCTCACGGCCTCCGAAAAAGCCGCACATCACACGCTCTGCGCCTTCATATCCGCCGTAAAACATGAAATCCCCGTGACCGGGATATTCACAGAATCTTCTGCAAAGAGCCGCCTGAGGAACAGTAAGGAACCGCGTAAATCTCTGTGTGCAGTATCTTTCGGCCTGCTCGCAGAGATCGCCTGTGTGAGAGATAAGGAGCTTATCCTCGTCGCTCACATCGGGCGGAAGCGGAAAGCCTTTTATATTCACAGTTACAGGATTATGCCGTTGCTGCCGAGCTGCTCTGAGAGCTCCTCGCCCTGGAAGCCGACATTATAGGGAGTAATGATAAATGTATTGTGTGCAACGGGCTTGATGCTGCCGCCGTTTGCATACGCAACACCGCCGAGGAAGTCGATTATACGGCGGGTGATATCGGGTGTGGTAGCCTCAAGATTGAGAACGACCGTCTTCTTGTTGTTGAGATGATCTGCGATATCCTTTGTATCGGAGAATTTCTCAGGCTTAACAAGAATGACCTGCAGCTGAGCAGTAACGGTAATATTTACCTTATCCCTGTCCTCCTCGTTTCTCGGAGCAGGCTGAGGAACATACTCCTGCCTGTTAGAAGCGCTCTGCTGCTGCGAGGGTGTCTGATAACCGTTGTTATCATAGTTCTCGTAGTCATACTCCGAATCATCACCGTGGTCAAGTCCGAGTGCGGTTTTGATATTATCAACAAATCCCATTTATTTTTCTTCCTTCCCATATATTTAATGAATTTGTATAAGCCTTATGTTCAGGCGCTCATCTGTAAACTCTCGCCCCGAAAAGTCCCGAGCCTATCCTCACCAGATTTGCGCCGCAAAGCACTGCCTCTTCATAATCAGCGGACATACCCATCGAAAGCACCTGCATATCCGTCCCGCGGATATCCGAAAGGTCATCGTAAAGGTCTTTCACCTGTGTGAAGTATTTCCTGCTGTCCCCCGGAGGAGGTATGGTCATCAGCCCCTTTACGCGAACGCCGTCAAGCTCCGCGATACGGCTTATCGCCTCCCTGAGCTGAGCCTTGTCCGGACTGAAGCCGCTCTTTGACTCCTCTCCGCCGATGTTGACCTCACACAGGATATCCATGACTCTTCCATGTGCAGCCGCCTGCCTCGATATCTCCCCGGCAAGCCTCACGCTGTCCACAGATTCGATCATAGCCGCATCTTCTATGATATATTTTATCTTATTGCTTTGCAGATGCCCGATAATGTGCATCTGCACAGGCAGATAGCTTTCCTTTTTCGAGAGATATTCCTGCACACGGTTCTCACCGATAAGGTCTATACCCAGTTCTATGGCGTAATTGACCTTTTCAGGCTCGACAGTCTTGGTCACTGCCATAAGCTTCGCGCGTATACCGGTCTTCTGCGCCGCAGCTTCGAGCCTTTCGGTGATCCGCAGGTAATTATCCCTGATCAGATCAAATCCATCATTCAATTTGAACATCTTCCTGTTCGCCTGTATTTTCTCCGTCTTCCTCTGTATTGTCCGATGTGTCTTCGCTGCTTTCCTCCGCAGAGGTCTCCTCTTCGCCGCTGTCTTCCCCGGTATCCTCGGAAGCTTCTCCGCCGTCTTCATCCTCAGGTTTTTCCTCGGGGATCACCGGCTTCGTTTCCGTTGCCTCGGGCTCGGGCTCCTCGTAGTTTGCGTAGTACGCCGCGGTATCTACACCATCCTTGATTATATTGTCATAGACGCAGACATATTTTTCATCGGAGGTTATCCTCGAAAGGATGTAGTCCTCACTTTCGTATATCTCATCTATCTTCTTGAAAAGCACTCTCTGTCCCCAGAGAACATAGCAGCCCTTTTCGTTCTGCTTGTTAAAGCGCAGTGCCTCTCTGGGCACTCTGATGCCCTCAAAGTCGTGAAGCGTCATATCAACACGGTCAGTGCGCATTTTTACAAGATTATATGTAAGCTCGTCGCACCTGAGCACAACTATCGTGCCTGATCCGTCCTCTGCGGGATCAAGTCTCTCGATGGTAGCCTTGACCGTATCCGCCACGGATGCAAATGAAAGTCTTACCTCGTCACCCGCATTGAAGGTGTTGGCGGAATTGTCGATCACTCCCGCGATCTTCCAGTCGTAGCCCTCAATGAGCTTTCCTATATCCTCTGAGCGCTTTGCGCCCGAGTCATGTTCGATAACATTGTCTATCTGTGCCTTTGTGATCGTCGCAGCGTAATCAAAGTCGAGCTCCTTCTCAAAGCCGTCCGTATAGCTGACAAAGTAGCCTGAGTCGGGCGAATAGAAGGCCTGCTTGAAATCCTTTCTCCTGCGGCGCAGCTGAGCCTCTTCAGCGGAAAGCTCCGCGATGCGCTGATCATATCCCTCTTCCTGACCGATGGAGATCTGGTATATGCACATCAGGGTAAAGAGATTATCCCTGTGGGATTTAAGATCGCCTATCTGCCCCTTTGCAAGCATGGCCGCAATGGTCTGGTATTCTTCACTTATCAGCGATGAAATGAAATCCGGCTGTGCAGTCTGGACGGTACCGGGGTTCTGTGCAGAGCTCAAAAGGTCTATCTCAGCCTCACAGTTTTCTATCCTGCGGTTGACCTCTATCTCTTCCTCGCTGTTGTATACATAGGCCACAACAGAATCCTTGGCAACCTTGCCACCGTCTGTTACGGGATAACTCAGCACGCCGCTGTACTTCTCGCTGATCACCTCTTCACTGCGGATAAACACTCCTCTGAATGTCACGGTGTCTGCGGAGGAACATTCCTGCGCCACCTCGATATCATACTGCTTGTTTACCTTA
>CAMHMM010000102.1 GCA_946186215.1 uncultured Ruminococcus sp.
TAGTTGCCGTCGTACTTATCGGAATTGTATTTGATCATTCCCGCGCCCACGGTGACCAGCTCATCGGAATTCTCGTGTATGGCCGCCGCACATTTTGCAAAGAAATTTCCCAGATGCTTCCAACCGATCATGCCGCACTCGAAGTTTTCCTTAACCCAGTCGGGTTCGTTCATCAGGTCTATCCCCCACAGATAGGGGCTGCCGCCGTACCGCTGCACAAACGGGATCACATACTGATCGATATAGGACTGTATGGCCGCATCGCTCTTTACAAGCTTTCTCCAGCGGTCATAGCCCTGATTTTCATTTTTGAAGTGGTCGAAGGAAAGAAAGGTCGGCATCAGGTAGATGTGGTGCTTTTCGGCAATGGCAAAAAGCCTGTCCAGATCCTGCCAGTGCTTCTTGTTCACGGACTTTACCGTACCGTCCTCATTGAGGCGGACAATATTCATGCCGGCGCAGTTTACCCACACTCGTGTAGCATTTATCCCTGATTCGTGGAGCGTGGCAAAATGCTCGTCCCAGAATTCCTCGTTGAATGCGCCGCCGAAATCGTTCCATTTGTCCCACGGAGTGTTGGCACCGTTTATCCACAGCTCCTTGCCGTCTACGGTAAATGAAGTACTCTCCACTCTTACAACCGTGCCGTCATAATCCTCAACGGATGTGGCAAAGTCACCGACAGCGTCATCGGGGATATCCTCCTCGGGCTCGGGGACATCATCTGCGGCCTTGCCCCTGCATCCTGCAAGGGATGCTGCGAGCATAAGAGCCGTCATGAAAAAACTCAGCTTTTTCATATTCACCCCGCCGTTACTTCACGGCTGCTGCGATCTTGCCCATATCCTCCATGCTCAGGGGCACATCCGTCGATACTGAGAAGGAATAGCCCTTGTACACCCATGTAACAAGGCTGATGCTGCTTTCGTCGCTGCCCTTGTAGGTAAGCTTTCTGCCGTCCTTGAGATCCTCTGTCTGTGAGAAGCGGTACTTGTTGTAGTCACCGCTGATATCGTCCCTTGTGGAGCCCTTGCGTACAGTGATCTTTCCGCCGTTTTTGCCGGAATAGGTCACCTGTATCATATAATCCGCAACGGCTGTAATGGAATCGCGGTTGCCGAAGCCCTTTATCTTCTCTGGCACGGATGCATAGAAGCCTGCGATATCATAGGCCTTTTCCATATCGCTGCAGTCGGTAAAGGGGTTTGCCATGCCAACAAAGCTTTCTGCATTCTCGTCCTGGAGCCTGCCGTTCTTGCCGAAGACATAGAGCTTGCCGTTTATCCTGAGCTTGCCCTGTGCCATCCTGCCGTCATTGCGAAGATAATATGTTGGCTTGCCGTCGGACATGAGCCAGCTTGCTTTCATCATCTTGCCGTTTTTGTAATAATAGCGGTCTGCTCCCTTTGTTACCCAGCCGGAAACCACGCCGAGGTTTTCACCGCTGTCGGAAAAATGAGTGAGAACGCCGTTATCCATCCTGTAGGTATCGGCCTTTGCTCCGACGCAGAATGTGCCTGTCACGGCAAGAGCCGCCAGAAGCGCCGCAGCAGCCTTTACAGATCTTTTCATACCGATTCTCCTTTGTCATATGATATTTGCGAATTTATGCTTTTGTATCCAAGGAAACACCGGACAAAGCGCAATATCTTTTCCGTATATCTTCAGTATTTCCTTATCATCGTTGCGTACATATGCATTGATTATAACACACGGCACCGAAAAATGCAAGCATTTACCCAAAATTGGCAGGCAGAGCCTGCACCCACCCGTATGTTTATTTGCGGGTAACCGTTAAATGGTGGCTCGGAGCTTTTATGCCTGCTGTTGATTTTCACTCAACCGGTCGGCAAGGCCTGCACCCACCCGCATGCTTATTTGCGGGTAACCGTTAAATAGCGGCTCGGAGCGTTTATGCCTGCCGTTGATTTTCACTTAGCCGGTCGGCAAGGCCGACAACTGCCCGTATGTTTATTTGTAGGTAATCGTTAAATGGTGGCTCGGAGCTTTAGTTTAACCCCTCCACCACCGCCGTGGGCGGCGGTCCCCCTCCCCTTTCAGGGTAGGCAAGATACTGTGCTTTATTAATTGTCAAGTGGCAGGCTAAAGTTTGCCGGTATAAGAGCACGGGAAACAGCGGGCTTTGCACGCCCTTTCAGGGTAGACAAGATGCAGGTTCTGCCTGCCAGAGCTTTTATGCCATCTAATACAAATGCCTTTCCCGCCGCAGAACGGGAAAGGCAAAGGGTTCATATAGTAGTGATATCCACCATTTCGATATTGTCTATGCTCTTGCCCATTGCAAGTATATCTGCAACGGCATTGGCGGTATCTATGGCGGTAAGGCAGCAGATAGACCTTTCCACAGTCTTGCGGCGGATCTTTACGCTGTCGTACTGAGGTATCCTTCCGTGGGCGGATGTGGAGATAACATAATCTATCTTTCCGCTGTCAAGGAGCGTCATTACATTGGGCTTTTCCTCAGATGCCTTGCGGACCATGTTCGCAGCGATCATATTCCTGTTGAGAGTCGATGCAGTGCCGCTGGTGGCATAGATATCAAAGCCCAACCGCTCGAATTTTTCCGCAACATAGAGAATCTCCTGCTTGTCGGTATCTCTTACGGTAATGAGCACGCCGCCGTTTTTCTTCATATTGTAGCCTGCACCCACAAGACCCTTGTAGAGCGCATCCTCAAAGGTCTTTGCGATGCCAAGGCATTCGCCTGTGGATTTCATCTCAGGCCCCAGTGCGGTATCAACATCATGGAGCTTTTCAAAGCTGAATACGGGCACCTTGACTGCGATATACTCCGCTTCCCTGTAAAGGCCGCTCTCATAGCCCTGCTGTGCGAGGGTTTCACCGAGCATGATCTTTGTTGCGATATCCACCATGGGAACGCCGGTGACTTTTGAAATGTAGGGAACCGTTCTTGACGAGCGGGGATTTACCTCGATTACATAGACCTCATTGTTGTACACAACATACTGGATATTAACAAGGCCTATTACATTGAGCGCCTGTGCGAGCTTCTTTGTGTAGTCGATGATGGTAGCGCGTATCTTCTTTGTGAGAGTAAGTGCGGGATATACTGAGATAGAGTCGCCCGAATGGACTCCGGCTCTTTCGATATGCTCCATTATGCCGGGGATAAGGAAGTCCTTTCCGTCGCAGATCGCATCGACCTCGACCTCCTTGCCCATCATGTACTTGTCGATGAGCACGGGGTTTTCCAGTCCGCCGGAGGTGATTATCTGCATATATTCCTCGATATCCTTGTCGGAATGAGCGATGATCATGTTCTGGCCGCCCAGCACATAGGAGGGGCGCATAAGGACGGGATAGCCCAGATCGTTGGCAGCTCTGAGGGCTTCTTCGGTATTCATGACCGTGTGGCCTGCAGGACGGGGTATGCCGCACTTGTTGAGCAGCTCGTCAAAGCGCTCTCTGTCCTCTGCGGCATCTATACTGTCGGGAGATGTGCCAAGTATGTTGACACCAATTTCAGCAAGATGGCGAGTGAGCTTGATCGCAGTCTGTCCGCCGAACTGAACAACAGCGCCGTAGGGCTTTTCCGTCTCGATGATGGAGCGCACATCCTCGGGAGTAAGAGGATCGAAATACAGTCTGTCGCCGGTATCAAAGTCAGTGGAAACGGTCTCGGGATTATTGTTGCAGATAACTGCCTCATATCCCATTTCCTTTAATGCCCACACGCAGTGGACGGAGCAGTAGTCAAATTCGATGCCCTGTCCTATCCTGATAGGGCCGGAACCGAATACGATGACCTTTTTGCGTCCCTTGTCGGTGCGCTCTATGAACTGTGCTGCCTCGTTTTCCTCGTCAAAGGTGGAATAGAAGTAGGGCGTTTCAGCCTTGAACTCGCCTGCGCAGGTATCGACCATCTTATATACCGCACTGCGGTGTACGGGGCATTTCTGCCCGCTTATCTTCTCGATCGTGCTGTCAAGATAACCGAAGCGCTTAGCGGCAAGGTAGAGGCGTTCATCAAGGACACCGTCTTCCATGCGGTGCTCCAGCTCTGCAAGATTGCGGAGCTTTGCGAGGAACCAGAGATCGATCTTGGTGATATCGTGTATCTTTTCTATATCAACGCCGCGCTTTATGTTCTCAAATACCACGAAGGAGCGGATATCATCAACATTGTAAAGCAGCTTGTAAACTTCATCATCAGAAAGGCCCTTGAGCTTTTTCATGTTCATGGAATCAAGACCGAGCTCGATCGAGCGGACAGCCTTCATCATAGCCTGCTCGAAGGATGTGCCTATTGCCATGACCTCGCCTGTCGCCATCATCTGAGTGCCTAAGGTGCGCTTTGCGTAAACGAATTTATCAAAGGGCCATTTGGGGAATTTTACGACCACATAGTCAAGTGCGGGCTCAAAGCAGGCATAGGTCTTGCCTGTTACCGCATTCACTATCTCGTCGAGGGTGTAGCCTATGGCGATCCTCGCTGCAACCTTTGCGATGGGATAGCCCGTTGCCTTTGATGCAAGAGCCGAGGAGCGGGAAACTCTGGGATTTACCTCGATAACGGCATATTCAAACGAATCTGGCTTTAATGCGAACTGGCAGTTGCAGCCGCCCTCCACCTTCAGCTCTGAGATTATATTGAGTGCCGCAGTACGCAGCATCTGGTATTCCTTGTCGGCAAGGGTGACTGCGGGAGCGATAACGATGGAGTCACCTGTATGAACGCCCACGGGATCGAAATTTTCCATAGAGCAGACTGTGATAACATTGCCCTTGCTGTCGCGGATGACCTCGAATTCTATTTCCTTCCAGCCGCTTATGCATTTTTCCACGAGTATCTGTGTTATCGGAGAAAGGCGCAGGCCGTTTGTGGCGATATCCGCCAGCTCATCACGGTCGCCTGCGATGCCGCCGCCTGTTCCGCCGAGAGTGAACGCAGGGCGCACAATAACGGGGTAGCCTATCTCTTCGGCAAAATCCAGTGCATCCTCAACATTTTCCACTACCTTTGAGGGGATAACAGGCTCGCCTATCTTCTCCATGGTGTCCTTGAAGGCCTGTCTGTCCTCGGCCTTGTGGATGGTGAGGGGATCGGCACCCAGCAGCTTTACATTGTTCTTCTCAAGAAAGCCGCATTCTGCAAGCTGCATCGAAAGTGTGAGGCCTGTCTGGCCGCCGAGGGTGGAAAGAACGCTGTCGGGCTTTTCTATGAGTATTATCTTTTTGAGCACATCAAGGGTAAGAGGCTCGATATACACCTTATCGGCCATTGCCTTGTCGGTCATGATCGTAGCGGGATTGGAATTGACGAGGACAACCTCTATTCCCTCTGCCTTCAGGGCGCGGCAGGCCTGTGTGCCTGCATAGTCGAATTCAGCCGCCTGACCTATAACGATAGGTCCGGAGCCTATGACAAGTACCTTTTTGATATCCTTTCTCAGCGGCATTATTCCTCGCCCCCTATCATGGAGATAAATTCGTCAAACAGATATGATGTATCATGCGGACCGCCGCAGGCCTCGGGATGAAACTGCACTGTAAAGCACCTGAATGAATGGTAGCGTATTCCCTCGCAGGTGCCGTCATTGGCATTGACATGAGAGACCTCGCCCACCTCTGCGGGAAGGCTGTCGCTCACTACCGCATAGCCGTGATTCTGGGATGTTACAAAGGTGCGGTCAAGAGCCGTATCGGTAACGGGCTGATTTGCTCCTCTGTGGCCGTATTTGAGCTTTTCAGTGCGGGCACCGTTGGCAAGCGCCATGAGCTGGTGGCCAAGGCAGATGCCGAATATGGGGATGCCCATTTCCTTTATTTTCCGCAGATTTGCGATTATATCCGTATTCTCGGCAGGATCACCGGGGCCGTTGGAGAGCATTATCCCGTCGGGGGCAAGCTCCTTTATCCTTTCGGGGGATGTATCTCCCGGCACAACGATCACCGTGCAGCCTCTTTTGAGAAGCTCTCTCCTGATGTTGTACTTATAGCCGAAATCAAAGAGCACCACACGATATTTCTCATTTTCGGCAGTATATACCTTTTCCTCTGAGGATGTAACGCTGCTTACCGCTTTTTCCACTCTGAACGCATTTATCCTTTCAAGGAGCTGTGCCTTTACCTCGGGGATGCTCAGATCCTCACAGGTGATGCACCCGTTCATTACACCGTGCTCCCTGATCATCCTTGTGAGCCGTCTTGTGTCCACGGAGTGGATGCCGATAACATTATGGGACACAAGGAAATCATTGATATTTCCCTCACATCTGAAATTGGAGGGCATATCGCAGTATTCCCTTACGATATAGCCGTTCAGGTATGTTCCTGCCGACTCCACATCCTCCTCGTTCACGCCGTAGTTGCCGATAAGCGGGAAGGTCTGTGTAACGATCTGTCCGAAATAGCTGGGGTCTGTAAGTGTCTCCTCATAGCCTGTCATGCCCGTGGCAAAAACTATCTCGCCGATGGCAGTGCCCTTTTTACCGAAGGAGAGCCCCTCGAACACCGTGCCGTCCGCAAGCATGATGCAAGCCTTGTCGGAATTAAAAACTGTCATATGATACGCCTCGATCAATAATTGAGTTTGTGGGGATTCGGGATCATTCCTGTAATCCGGGGTACCTGATCGTACCGATCACGCTCATAAGGTCATCCTTCATGCGAAGTGCCTCGCGTCTTGCTGCAAGTGCAAAATCTCTCTCGTCGCAGCCTTCCTTCTTGTAAGCGCACATTATAGCGCGGGAGGAATTGAC
>CAMHMM010000103.1 GCA_946186215.1 uncultured Ruminococcus sp.
AAATCGGAAAGATCGACTGCTGCTTGTGATGTCTGCGCTGCCGGCTGAACAGGAGCTGTTTCCTGAGGCGTGCTTACAGCGGGCTGCGCGGCCGTCTGAGGCAGTGTCTGTGGAGGCGTGATAGTTACTGCCTGTGTCGTCTGAGGCTGTACAGGCGCTTCCTGCGTGCCCTCTATGGCTGCTTTGATATTCGCATAATCCATATCCATTTCGGACGGGAATCCGTGGCGGTTCTTAGCATCCCAACAGGGATGATGCTCCGTGTATATGACGCGCTTGCCGCCCTGCCCCTTGAACTTCTTTCCGTCTTTATCTGCAGCTACCGCGAATGTCTTGTAGTTGCAGAACAGTATCATGTCTGCCCACTCCTTGACAAGCGGAGCAGTCTGCGAGCCTGTTTTCTTCCCAAGCTTTAACTCATATCGGTCATACGCACCCTGTTCGTTAGGCTGCTCGAATTTCTTTATCTGTGCATGGCAGGTAAGTACCACATGACAGATGTTCTTATCGATGAGCTCCTGCAGGCTGTTGAGAAAGCGCCCGATCGCTTCCGCCACATACACATAGCCGTTGCCGTAGCCGAAATCCTCAATGCCCTTTTTGTTGTGTGAGGCGCATATATCCTCGATGCACAGGCGTTCTGCCCAGTCCATTGTATCTATTACCAGTGTGCCGCATATACCCGGGTTTGACTTTACATACTCGATCTGATTGCGGAGCATCGTCCATGATGTGGGCTTGTCGAAACGCTTTACATCGAGGTTGACCGTGCTGCCCTCGGTGTCTATGAAAAGAGGATCAGGGAACTGCGCCGCCAGTGTTGATTTGCCTATCCCCTCAGGACCGTAAATGACTGCTTTCTGCTTCTTCTGTATCTTTCCTGATGTGATATTCATTAGAAAATACCTGCCTTCCATTCTGTTTTTTTCTCGCTCTGGCCGACTGCCTCGGAATAGCCGTCTGTGATAATAATGCTGCACTCATCACCGGTGGATACTCTTGTTGCTATCACCTGCAGCCCTTCATCTTCAAGCCACTGTCCGAACTCTCTGAGCGTTTCCGTGTCCATCTGCTCCAGTTTGTCCATGAGTACGAAACCGCACTCAGGATTGAGCTTTCTTACAATGGCTGCTGCAGCCCTGAGCTGCTCGGAAGCACTCATGCAATCCCATTTCCTGCCGTTGTAGGTAAGCTCTCCGCCGTCTACCGAAAGTCCCGGGAGAGGAAGCTCCGCGCCGTCAAGCAGTGCCTTTCTGTCTGATCTTACCTGCTCGATCTCTGCGGTAAGCTCATCATACTCTGACTTGTATCTGGCGGCATCTTCCTGTGCCCGTGCTTTATCAAGATTGCTCCTCACTTTTGCATTTGTTTCCTCGGCGCAGCGTATGCTTTCTTCAAGCTCTGCGGTGCTTTCGTCTGTCAGCTCCGCCGCTGATCTTTCAGCCGTTTCCGCATCCTGCCGTGTAGCCGCAAACTCGGTAAACAGCTCATCATGCTGTGCTTTCAGAGTATTCATCTGCTCTTCGAGCATCATCAGTCTTTGTTTCTGCTGTTCGGCTTTTGCTTTAAGCTCAGCTGCGTTCTGCCGTTTTGCCTGATTATCACCGTTGCGTGCGAGTATCTCCTGCTGCTGTGCGATAAGCTCCGATACGCTTACAGGCTCCTCAGGCGCTTCATCAAAATAAGGCATTTCTGCGGCAAATTTCGCTTTTTGTTCCGCGATCCTGCCGATCTCCAGTCTGCGATTATACAGTTTGCTTTCCAGCACATCGTACTCGGTAAGCTTGTCTCCCACACCGATTATTTTCAGAAGCACGCCTGCCTTATCCTTCGGGCTGCTTTCCATAAATCGCGGAAGATCAAGTGCAAAAGATGTGATAAATGCGTTGAGCAGCTGCTGTCCGCCTTTCTTCCCTGTTTCGTCCGTGACTTTCAGATCACTGTTCTTTCCGCTTCTTTCGACAATGATACCGTTGGAAAGCTTAACCTTCAGATGCGGAGGAACAGCTGAACCCTCACGCATCGCAGCAGTCGGCCTGAATTTTTCTCCGCCCAGAGCCCATGCAATAGCATCGAGTACCGATGTCTTTCCCTGCCCGTTCTTTCCGCCGATGACTGTCAGGCCGTTCTCGGTCGGTTCGAGCCTCACAGCTCTGATCCGTTTTACATCATCAAATTCCAGTGATGTTATTTTTGTGCTCATCATCTCACCTCTAATTAATCAAAAAAATCATCATCCGTAATGTCAAAACCATGCTTGACGCGGTCGTTCAGCTCCTCACGCTTTGCGTTGTTCCAACGGTCGGTGGTTCCCACAAGGTAGCCGGTTATTCGCCTGATCCGCTCGAAGGGAGTGATGCGGAAATTGCAGTCAAGATAATCGCCGTCTATCTTCACATCGATATGGCTGCATCCCTGATGCTCTGCGGCCTTCTTCATTATCAGATCTATCTCGGCGATGCTGAGCTCACCGTTTTCCGCCGTGATCCCGATATACTTTTCGCCGTCATGCACCATGTATTTCATTCCCTGATCATCCTTTCAAGCCTTTTCAGCTTCCGTTCCCTCTCGTTCTCGATCTCCGCTGCGGATATCCCGAAGATGATCTTCAGCTGCTCTATCATTATCAGCACATCGGTGATCTCCTCGGTCACTCCGTCAATGTAGCTCTGCCCCTCGTAGCGCTTTGCCTTGCTCACCGCCTGTATGAGCTCCGCACATTCCTCGCAGCACTGCAGGAGCTGTCTGTCCACACCGAAACGGCTGATAGCTTTTTCGTATATACCGTCCATATTCCACCTCATGCCATCAGATGCAGATACATCCGATAGGCATCATACATCATTTCTTTGTCCTGCGGCACCGCTTCCGGCGGCTTTCTGTCTCTGCCCGATGCAGCTTCGTAGGAAAAGCACATATCACCGTCATGGGCGCGTTTCTCTCCGGTGACGAGGATATGGTTGCATATATCATCCTTCTTTGTGTAGTACACGCACCGCCTGCATAAACGCCTGTTGGTCATCTTCTTGCCATCCTCCATGTGGTGTGTACCGGTCTTCCGCCGCTGACACCGAGAATTTTCGGGCGAGTTCCGTAAAAGCCCTGCATGGACTCTATCACCGCCATTGCTGCGGAGTGCAGCCCTGCGGCCTCGACTATCATCATCTTATGTACGCCGTTGACGGCAAATCTCACCTTGTACCTGTTCATATGCTGCTCCTTTTCTTTCTTATGTTTTTCTTAGCTATTTCCTCTGCGGTCTCCATGCGTTTTTCGTACCTCATCCGTGTCTGTGTTGCTATTCTCTCGCTGTTCCACAGATACATCAGCACTGCTGTCAGCCCTGTCCGCCGATGTGTCAGTGTCTCATCGCAGTCCGACTTGGCGAGACTGCATAAAAGCATTTCGAGCACACCGTACTCTTTTTCAGTTATCGTGTCTATCACATCAACACCTCCGCCAAATCCTTCATGATAGCTATGCAGCTGTCACCCGTTATGTCAACGATCTTCTCAAAGCCGCGCGGGAAAGATACGACCATCTCTTCCATCGCGGGAGCATCCCCCGCCGCCTGACCTATCCTGCGGTATTCAAGCCCTGTGATCTTCTCCCGTGAGTACATCATCAGAGCCGATTCCAGGGCGCTTATAAAGCCCGCCTTGTTTTCACAGTTCATCATTTCATCTCCATATTTTCAGCGTTGCCGACTTCCTGTCCGGCTCCTTGTCAACGATCACCTGAACCGAATCCTCCAGCATCTTCCATTCCTGGGCAGTGATCCCGCTGTACTTGTCCACATACTCTATCACATCGGCATCCGTGACGGTCTTCCCGAAGACCTCACCCATCCTGTACAGTGCCAGGATATCATCAAAATACTTGTGTATGCGGTCCTTGTGCCATCCTCTTTGAAGCATGATGAACAGGATAACATGTATCTCCTTGACCACACATTCGGCGGCTATAGTCTGATATACCGCATTCCACTCACGCCCCGACAGCTTTCGCTTAGCACCTGCGTTCATAGATCTCCGGTCTCCTCTTCTCCGCACAGCTTCATCAGCTCGCGCTTGTTCACCCGCCACATATCGCCGACCTTGAACGCGGGGATTGCATTGCTCACACACAGCTTCCTCGCGTTCTCGCGGCTGCACCCCAGGAGCATTGCAAGATACCCCAGGTCAACCACGACAGGGACCTGTCCCCAGTCCGTGACATACTTTCTATGTGCTCGTTCTCTCATATGCCGCTCCTTTCAGTCCTTTCCTGTGTCTCCTTGCTGTTGAGCTGCTTCTGCTTTTCGACCTCAGCGCTCATCATCTGGAATGTCTTCATGACCGACACGATGTTGTTCATGAAAAGCTGCTCCAGAGGAGTGAGCTGCTCATAAGCCTGCTCAGCCTTCATTGTGTTTATCATAGATTCGCCCCCTTCAGCATCATTTCAATAAGCCTTACAAGAGAGATACCGACCATTGCCACTATAACGGCTCTCAGAGCTGTCCGTATCACTGCCATTATAATGTACACTATACCCTCGGCATCATTTCTGCTGAGTTTTTTTCTGTTACCCATTGACAAAACACCTCTCAATGTGATAAACTGTATACAGGGTACTTTCCCGAAGGAGTGTCCGCTCCTTCGGTACTCGTTTCCTTTTATCTGGTCTTTAGCTAATAGACCAGATCTCGAGGATCGTCCTTATCCCCATTGATACAAGCGCTAACTTTGCAAGAATGGTAAGGACTTTATCAAGGCAGCCGTCGATCTCTTCAAGAGTTTCGGCGGCTTTTCCTTTTTTACCCTGCATCCGTTCACCTTCTTTCTGTACCCGTGTATCGGGTACAATATCAGAATATCACATTATGTTATCGTTGTCAATAGCAATAATAACATTTAGTTATTTTCTGTGAAACGCACAAATTAATATGTATCTCTTTGTGAAATATACCATTTTGTTATTTATTGACAAGCGTAACAATTTGTGATATTATTGTTTGTAAGGGGTGATTTTTATGACATTTCCAGATATTATAAAAGATCTGAGAATTAAGCAAAATCTTACAACTGATGCTGTGGCTGAAAATATAGGTGTATCAGTGGCAGCATACAGATATTATGAAAGAGGAGAACGCGAACCGAACATTTCCACCATCAATAAACTCGCCGACTTCTACGGCGTGTCTGTGGATTATCTCCTCGGGCGCACCCAGATAAAGGAGCCTGCATACAATGATATATTTGCCGCACTGGGCATAGATCCCGCCATAAAAGCCACCACACCCGAGTTCATGAAAGCGTTCAGCGAACTGAGTGAGCCTTTTCAGGCCGTGATCTATCAGGCGATGACCGAGATACTTGCAAAGATACCGCGCCCCGCCTCAGAGCCCGAACGGAAGATAGTATATATCTCGGTTATGGATATGCCCGCCTCTGCAGGTGTGGGCATCGACCTTGACTGTGACGAGTACACAAGCGAAAAGGCCTTTTATGAGCCCGAAGCGGACGGCGACTTTGCCGTACAGGTGGACGGTGACAGCATGGAGCCCGACTACACGGACGGCTGCTATGTGCTTATCCGCAAGTATACAGACGGGCAGTACCCCTCATACGGTGATGTGGCGCTGTTCGTTTGCAAGGTCGATGACGAGTACAGGGGCTTTGTCAAGCAGTGGCGTGACGGCGTTCTCCACAGCCTTAATCCCGAATATGATGATTTCACCTCGGACGATATCCGCCCCATCGGCGAAGTTGTGGCGGTACTGGAGAGGGTATAAGATTAATAGCAGGCATAAAAAAAGGCCGTCCCCGGTATGGGGACGGTCTGCTAAAAATTATTTTGTATGCCCGCTATATCTTTTTCTCCCAATTATCACAGAATCCGTAATATCTCATATCAACAAAAGGATATTTTTTGCAAAGATCAATGATTGCATTTTTCAAATCAGCATATTCATATTCTGTAAGAACTCTTTTCAATTCAAGTACAAATCCGAAAACTCTTGAATTATCCGGCTTACCATCCGGCGCTTTTCTTAAAAGTTGCTGTTCTGTCTTGTTCAAAGTTGGTTTTGTTTTGAAAAGCCTGTTAAATACTCTGCTGTTATGGGCGCAAATGTTACGAAGGATAGAAAATGATCTGAGATACTTTCCGAATGTATCATCTGCATTGTTTGAAATCATGCCAAAATAGCAAGCTACTTTCTTTCGTATTTCACTGTCTGTTATTGCATACAGCTTTGAAAGATCTGAAAGTGTGAACAACTCTATAAATGCCCAAATAGGCATATCCTCTCCCAGATCATCAACGAAATGTTTGATAAACGCTTCGTGTTCAGCGTTTTTGTCTTTCAGAGCATTGACCTTGTCCATTATTGCGCTATATTTTTCGTAATCCGAAAAATTATTATTGTCAATATACCCTAATGCTCCGTATTTTTCTGCAAAATAATACGCATATAGTGATTTGATCTTTATTTCAGCTCGTTCCAATGACATCATAAGTGCTGCTCTGAATCCCTCATCGAAAGAATATATGTCGATAATGTTCTGAAACTCTGCACTTTTGTAAAACACATCGTTTTTTCGCAGTGTCAAAGAATATCCGCTGACACGATAATAATTATTTTCAAGCAAGAACTTTTCTGCTTGTTTTTCGTCTTTTATATTCAACCCGCGTTTTTTGAGTATTTCTATCTGTTCTTCTATGGTTTTAAAATCCTT
>CAMHMM010000104.1 GCA_946186215.1 uncultured Ruminococcus sp.
GGACGGACAGGAAAAATCATAAAAGAAACGGTTAGTGGTTGGTGGATACTGGCCGCTGACCGCTTTTTTCGCCTATCGGGAGAAAGAAAATGCAGGTAAATCCATATAAATACAGGCCGACGAATTCCATGAGACTGCGGCTTGTGACTGCGGCGGTACTGGCTGTGCTCGGGCTCGGCGGGTATGTCACCTTCAAGGTGGCGGATGCTGCAGTGACTAATCATGACAAATACCTTGCCATGGCAAACGACAGCCAGTTCGGAAGCACTACTGTAAAGGCCATGCGCGGGAGCATATACGACTCAAAGGGGAAGATACTTGCCCAGTCGGCTACTGTCTACAATGTAATTATCGCTCCTGCGGTGATCATGGAGAACCAGAAGCTCGAAAGCGACGAGCGCGACAGGCAGGTGCAGGCGCTGGTCACCATCATGAGCGAGGAGCTTGGTGACGAGCTTATCTACGGCGCAAACGAGCTCACCGACCTTTTCTACGACAGCAAGACCGCCGGCAGGCAGTGGATAAAGATCGCCAACAAGATCGCAAAGCCGGTGATCGACAAGATCATGGACCGTGCTCACGAGGAGGGGCTCTATGCCAACCTCATATACACCGAGCAGGACACTCGCCGCTACTACCCGCAGAAGACCGTTGCGGCATCCGTGATCGGCTTTACAAACTTCGAAGGCGACGGCATCTACGGCGTTGAATCCTATTACAACGATTCCCTTGCGGGAGTGGACGGAAAGGTCATCTCCGCCCGCGACGGAAACGGCAACGAAATGGTCTACGACCAGTCCGAGGTATACCAGTCAAGGGACGGTTCATCCGTATACCTTACGATAGATACTAATATACAGTACATCCTTGAAAAGGAGCTCGAGGCTGCCATTCAGACAAACAATGTGCAGAACAGGGCAACATCCATCATCATGAACGCCAAGACGGGCGCTATCCTTGCGATGGCCACCGTGCCGAGCTTCGATCTCAACGACCGTAACACCCTGTATTCCGATCTGGACAGGAAAAAGCTGGCGCAGTTCAAGGAGGAAAACCCCGATGACAAGGATGGATATGACGAGCTTTACGCATCCCTTCGCGAGGCTCAGTGGAAGAACAAGGCCATAACCGAGCCCTACGAGCCCGGCTCCATATTCAAGGTGGTAACGGGTTCCTCTGCTCTGGAGGAAATGGTCATCGACCTCAACACGAGATTTTACTGCGACGGCGCGATATTCGTCGTTGATAAATGGATAAACTGCTGGACAAAGGGAATGCACGGCGGGCAGGATTTCCAGCAGGCTATGACAAATTCCTGCAACCCCGCATTCGTGCAGATAGGCCAGTATCTGGGAATATCCAAATTCCAGCAGTACTACAAGGCCTACGGCTTTACCGAGCCTACGGGGATAGATCTGCCCGGCGAATCACAGGGTATCTACATCGACGAGGCGCACATGGGCAAGGTAGAGCTTGCGTCCTGCTCATTCGGCCAGTCAAACTCCGTTACGGCTATTCAGATGATAACCGCCAGCGCGGCAGTCGTAAACGGCGGATATCTTCTCAAGCCCTATGTAGTCGAAAAGATCGTTGATACAAACGGAAATGTGGTATTTACCCAGTCAAAGAATGTCCGCAGGCAGGTAATTTCAGAGGACACCTCGGCCACCATGCGCGAAGTGCTTGAAAAGGTGGTAAACAGCAACGGCGGCTCAAATGTATACATCAAGGGCTACCGCATAGGCGGCAAGTCGGGAACGGCTCAGAAGCTGGAAAAATCCCGCCAGACGGGCGACAACGACCTGTATGTTTCATCCTACACGGCCTTTGCCCCTGCGGATGATCCCGAGATAATCATGCTTTGCTCGGTGGACGAGCCCAAGGGCTACGATGCCAACGGCAACAGGCTTTACTACGGAAGCATGGTAGCGGCTCCTGTCGTTTCCAATGTATTCAAGCAGATACTCCCCGAGCTCGGCTTCTACACCGAATACAGCGAATCCGAGCTGGCAGTTCTCGACCAGAAGGTGCCCGACCTTACGGGTATGACGATAGATCAGGCGGCTCAGGCGCTCGAGGATGCAGGCCTCAGCTACGAGACCTACGGCAGCGGTGTTTCCGTTGTGGCTCAGTGCCCCACATCGCTTTCGACCATACCTAAGAACGGTACAGTAATGATCTACACCGAGACCATGGATGATGTGCTCACCACCGTTCCGGATGTGGCAGGCTGCAGCGTATCCGATGCACGCTACTACATCGAGAATGCAGGGCTCAACTTCAAGGCAGGCGACGGCGCATCCGAGCAGTCGGGCGCGACCGCATACGCACAGAACTACTCCGCAGGCGAAGAGATACCCGTCGGCACGGTTGTCGAGGTAACATTCGTCGTCCGCTCCGAGGGCTAAGGCAGGCGGGCAAAGCCTGCACCCTCTCGCACTTTCATTTGAGGGTAACTCTTATTTGAAACCCGGAACTCTGATTTCCACATAATGCGAAAAGCCTCCCTCGGGGAGGGAGGTGCCGAGCGAAGTGAGGCGGAGGGAGAACGCCCGCAGATATAAAACAGCGGAGTGCAGACTAATATCCGACGCAGATACTATCGTTAGTTTGTTCGTCGAAAATCAGAAGGAACGCTTTTTGTAAAATGTACCGATACTGCAGATCAAATGTCAGTTAAAAAGGAATATGCTATGAAACTTTCACAACTCCTCAATGATACCGGGCTTGAATGTGCCCTGTCAGGCGATACCGAAATAAGCGGCATCACCGATGATACGCGAAAGGTCGGAAAGGACTTTGTATTCGCCTGTATAAAGGGAACGAGGTTCGACGGCGAGATCGCAGCAGCTCAGATGCTCGAAAAGGGAGCGGCTGCAGTGGTCTGTACTCATGACCTTGGACTGGGCGAGCGGCAGATCATCACCGATGACACCCGCACAGCCTACGGAAAGCTCTGCGCCCGCTGGCACGGCGAACCCCAGAAAAAGCTGCGCCTTATCGGTATAACCGGCACCAACGGCAAGACCACCACTGCCACGCTGGTGCATCATATCATCATGCACAGCGGCAGCAAATGCGGCTTTATCGGCACCACCGCCGTACTTTCGGGAAACACCCCTCTTGACCGCGATGACCGCACACCCACCACTCCCGCAGTTTACGAGCTGTATGAGCTGTTCGCAAAAATGGCCGCTGACGGCTGCGAATACTGCGTTATGGAGGTGTCGTCCTTTGCGCTGGCGCAGAACCGCATAGGTCCCGCCGAATTCGAGGTATCGGTATTTACCAACCTGACGCAGGATCATCTCGATTATCACGGCACAATGGAGGAATATTATCAGGCGAAAAAGCTCCTCTTCACAGGCCACAGCAGGTATTCCCTTATCAATGCCGATGATGAATACGGCAGACGGCTCACAGACGAGCTTTCCCCTGAAGGCTTTGATACCTACGGCAGACACGGCGAGTACGGCTATTTATCAAAGGGCTTTGAAAACGGTGTTACAAGCTTTGATTATTACGGCCAGGGAGTGTATCCCTTTGAGCTTGCGATGATCGGCGAATACAATATCTCCAACTGCACTGCGGCTATTGCTGTCTGCGAAAGGCTCGGCATCCCCATGGATGTGATACAGAGCGCTGTAAAGGTCTTCAAGGGCGTTCGCGGCCGCTGCGAGATAATCCCTACTCCCGGCATGGACTGCACTGTTATCTGCGACTATGCCCACTCTCCCGACGGGCTTGAAAATGCGCTGCCCAACATCAAGGCGTGCAGCGGAGGGCGGCTTGTGTGCCTTTTCGGCTGCGGCGGCGACAGGGATGCCACAAAGCGCCCGAAGATGGCGGCTGCCGTGGCAAAATATGCCGACAGGATCATCGTTACCTCGGATAATCCCCGCAATGAGGATCCCGATGCGATAATCGACGATATAGAAAAGGGCTTTCCCGAGGGGACGAAATTTGAGCGCATCACAGACCGCAAAAAGGCTATCTTCCACGCTCTCGACACCGCTCAGAAGGGCGATGTGATCGTTCTTGCGGGCAAGGGGCATGAGGATTACCAGATACTCGCCGGCGGCGTACACATCCATTTTGACGAGCCTGAGATAGTCCGCGAATACATAAACAGGGACTATGAGAGCCTGAGCCTTTCCGACATAGCAGAAATGACCTCGGGCAGGCTTATAAACTGCAGTGAGGACTTCACCGTTCCCGCCGCAAGGATATCGTCCGACACACGAAAGATAAACCACGGAGATATTTTCATTGCCCTGAAGGGCGAGAATTTCGACGGAGCGGACTTCATTCCCGCTGCCATCGAAAAGGGCGCATCCGCTGTGATCACCGCACGCGAAAACGGCGATATCCCCACAGTGCTCGTTGAAAACACGCAGACCGCTCTTGCAGCTGCTGCAAGGGAATACAGAAAGCGCTTTGACATTCCCCTTGTGGGTGTCACGGGCAGTGTCGGCAAGACCACCTGCAAGGATATGATAGCCGCTGCGCTTTCATCCTGCTTTGAAACTCTTTCCACACAGGGCAATCTCAACAACGAGATCGGTATGCCCTTTACCCTGTTCGGGCTGAAAAAGACCACACAGGCGGCTGTTATCGAGATGGGTATGTCTCACTTCGGGGAGATGCACCGTCTTTCCTGCACATCCCTTCCGAATATCTGCGTTATCACCAATATCGGCTGGTCACACGCGGGCAATGTAGGCGGCAGAGAGGGTATACTCAAAGCAAAGCTTGAGATCCTCGACGGAGCATCAGACCATGCCGTTGTTATCACATCCGATGATGATATGCTCGTAACGCTGAAGGGCGGAGATGCAAGGCTGAAAGGCCACCGCCTTATCACCTGCGGCCTTTCGGAGGATGCGGATGTAAGAGCCGTGAACATAGTACGCGGCGAGCGAACGGAATTTGATGTGCAGTACGACGGGAAGATACTTTATCATCTGTCCCTTGCGGCTCCCGGTGATCATCACATAGTCGATGCCCTTATCGCGATGACTGCGGCTGACCATGCGGGCTGTGACAGGCAGAAGGCGGCTGAGGCAGTGGGTGCGTTCATGCCGAAGGGACTCAGGCAGCACATAGAGGAGCACAACGGCGTAAAGCTGCTGATAGACTGCTACAATGCAGCGCCTGCATCTATGAAGGCGGCGCTGAGCATACTGGAGACCATGCAGGGGCCGAGGCTCGCGGTGCTCGGTGATATGCTTGAAATGGGCGAATTTTCCGAACAGCTTCACCGTGAGGTAGGCATCTGTGCGGCGCAGTGCGCTGATTCACTGATAGCAGTCGGCGAATACGCGCGGTTTATTGCAGAGGAATTTGCAAAATCGGGCAGAACGGCGATCATCTGCGAAAGCAATGAGCAGGCAGCCGCAGAGATGAAGAAGCTTATTGAAGGCAGCACAAGGTCAGTGCTTTTCAAGGCCAGTCGGGGTATGCACTTTGAGGAGATCGCCCGCGAAGCGGGAGCGGAGATATAACCTAAAGCTATAAAAGCACGGGAATGTGATGTTCCCGTGCTTTTGTAGTTTGTGCGCTGTCAGATAACGAGATTTTGAAGCTTGGAAGGGTTATCAAATCAGAATTCTATTACCAGCCCGACTCTGAATTGTTCTATCATATCACCCAGCTCTTCTTTAAGTATCCTGAAAGCCCTGTCTTTAGTGCAGTGACCTGTTCCGATGTATCCAAGCCCGTGTTCGGTAAATTCATGAGCATACTTTCGTATATCGCTTTCGGGGCTGTTCCAGAGGTGTAATCCGCCAAGATACCCGTAGATATGTTTATCGGGGAATGCCGCTCTGACTTCATCAATGATGATCCCGGGGCCGCTGTGAGAACATGAATTAAGTATCACAAGGCCTCTGGCTGTTTCAAGAACAAGACTCTGCTCATGGTTGAGATCATCCGGAATGAACCCGTTTTCAGTCTTCCTGAGCATATGTCCCTTCTTACCTATATCAGGATATCCGCCTTTTTTATGCGGAACAATAAATACCCCGTCGGATATCCTATACACATCCGAGACCTTTACTATCCTGTCAGAATAATCATCCATCATGGATCTGGGGATACCACAATAAAACTTAATGAACGATATCTTACCATAACAGTCAGGCGCGGTATTCTCACTGACATAGAACTTCGCTTTGCTGTTATGTTCAAAGAATGCAGGAATACCGTTGGCGTGATCGCAGTGTGCATGACTTAATACACCGTAGTCCACATCGCCGATATCAAGTCCCAGTTTCCCGTAATTGCGCAGAAAAAGATCTGATGCGCCCGTATCGAGCAGGATCTTTTTATCGTCATATTCAATAAACAGTGATAATCCCCACTCCTGCTTCAGTCCTTCTGAGGGGATATTATCTATACCGACTGTGATCTTTGTCTTCATATTTTTCCTTTTTTCAAACTTACCTTGTGTGGAAATAAGAGTTTCGGGCTGCAAATGAGCGTTGCCCTCAAATGAGAGTGCGGGTAACAGCGGCGTTGCGCCGCCGGGTAGCTGCCGGCATTGCCGGATTATCCGCATAATTTGCTTCGTTTCAACGGTAGCCTGTTGTCCGAAACGGCTTATTTGCAGCGAGTCAAAGGGGATGAAACACCAGAGGGACGGAGCATAGATTTGCGAAGATGGCCGTATTTGTGCGCCGTCCCTCTTCGTTTCTCCCCTTTGTAT
>CAMHMM010000105.1 GCA_946186215.1 uncultured Ruminococcus sp.
GTGAAGCAATCAGTATTTTAATGGGGTGATAATAATGTTAGTGGAATATCCTGAAAAATGGAGTGAATACTTTTTTCACGACAACGAACACGAACTTAAAACATTTCGCCAAGATACTCCAAAAGATATTATAGAAAAAGCCAAGGAATTAAATGCGGATATATTCAAAATAAGTGGTCAGGTCTTTTTTCATTTTGAAAAAACTTAAACATATCATTGAATGTCAGTAAATGGCCGTGATAAACTGAAAGCAGCAGGAAGCAAAACACCGGCAAATCAAGCACATCAAGCCCAAACGAATCCCCCGAAAGCGCAGCTGCTTTCGGGGGATTTATCAAGTGTTTTTGGGAAATTTCTTTCATTCCCGGAAAGATGTCATGATATGCTTATGTTCTCAGTGACGACTTTGCAACGGGGAATGAGAAATATGTATCGGGATAGGGCTCATCCTTCAGCGTGAAATGCCACCATTCGCAGTCGAGGGGCAGAAAGCCGTTGCGCTCCATCACATTTTTCAGCTTCATGCGGTTTTCAAACTGTTCCTCGGTGATCTCCCTGCATGAAGGATGCGAAAGCTCGCTGAAAAAGTCAAAGGGCGTACCCATGTCAAGCTCTTTTCCTGTTTTCATGTCGAAGAGAGTCAGATCCACTGTACTTCCCCTGCTGTGGCTGGAATTTTTTACGATATATCCCTTTTCAAAAAGCTCCTGCTTTGTAAAATCGGGATAAAAGAACTGCTTCATGCGCATATCATCATCCTCGATGCTCCACAGCATAAAGCTCTTGACAGCCTGCACGGGGCGGTATGCATCATATATTTTCAGACGATAACCCTGAACGGCGGCCTCGTTGCTGACCTCCCTGAGCGCCCTTGCAGCCTCTGCCGTAATAAGCGCTATGGGCTCCTCGTAGCCGTTTATTCTCTCGCCGATAAAATTATAGCCGGAATAGTACCTTATCTCCTGAATTATTCCCGGAACATAGTCTGCAAGCAGAACAAATCCGGATGCATCCTGAGTATTATCTTTCATAACGATCACTCCGTATCCAGTGGGATATTAAACAGCCCTCCGGCAGCAAGCCACCGGAGGGACATAAAATCAAGCCTTTGCTGCGTTGAGCTTCTTAGCGAGCTGGCTCTTCTTTCTTGCAGCCTTGTTCTTGTGCATGATGCCCTTTGCACAAGCCTGGTCAACTCTCTTGATAGCGTAGGTAACGCTCTCGGGAGTAGTTTCGCTGTCAGCCTTCTTGAGGACTGTCTTGAGGTTGGACTTGATCATCTTGTTTCTGAGAGTCTTTCTCTCGATAACTCTTGTTCTCTTCTTAGCAGATTTAATATTAGGCATAATTCCCTCCGAAATAACATAAAAAGTCCGGATCGCACCGCCTCAGGACCTACAGACACGAGATCAGCCCTATAATGTAATGACACCATTATGCGCAAAAGATCCGTTCAACAAGCACCCACAAGTCGGCCGGAGTGCTTCAAACATACAATTTATTTTAACACAAATGAATATGCAAATCAAGTGGGACACAGAAAAAATATACACAAATTTTCCCCTGCGTCCCACCTGTATCAAGGCATTTTCACGAATTACTGATCCTTGAACATCTTTTCGGGATCATAGCGCTTTACAGCAGCCTGGTTGATATTGTAGCCGATAGAGGATACCCATGTTTCAACAAGTGCATCGTAGTCCTCTTCCTTCATTTCAAAAAGGAGCGATGACCTTGCGTTGTCAAAATAGCTTCCGTCCTTGTCTACTTCCTTCTTTATTACCAGATAGTAGTGCTCTCCGTCCTGTGACTCGAATATTCTCGCATCACCGACCTGCATTTCATCAAAGGCAGCCTTTACCACTTCCTCTGAGGGAGATGTGCCGTCACGCTTTACAACATGGTCGTTGGATGAAAAATCAGGATGTGAAGCAAGAAGCTCATCGACAGTCTGCTCGGCACCGGTCGTTTCGGTGGATGTATCTGCTGTTGTCTCAGCGGCAGTCTCCTCTGCGGATGCGGTGGTCTCTTCAGGCTGTGCATCTGTGAAGTCATCCTCAAGAACTGTGTCATCTGCTGTGGTTTCCTCAGCAGCGATCTCCTCGGCTGTAGTTTCTGCAGCGGTCTCGTCACTTGTTTCCTCTGCGGATGTATCGGCCTCGTCCTCTGCCTGCTCCTCATCGACCTGTACGAGCTGGAGCCCGTCCTGCTCGTCGAGCACTGTCTCATCGGGTGCTGCAGTCTCGGCAGGCTCTGTCTGTGCTGCCTCTTCAGCTGCCTTTGCAGCTTCCTCGGCAGCCTTTGCAGCCGCTTCATCCTTGAGTCCCTGATAATAATCGTAATATTCGATGGCAAGCTTTGTGAAGTCCTCGCCCTCGTTGTATCTTCTGATATAATCCTCGGCCATTGCCATTATCTCAGCCTTGCCCTCGGATTTGAGAAGGTTGCCCTCGCCGTCCTTGAGCTCGAGATCGATATAATCGAGCCTTACATAGTTGTCAACCATATACTGCCTGATCTCGTCATCGGGAACGCCCTTTTCGCCGCCCTCGCTGTAGATGGCATCAAAGAGCCTGCTGCGCTTTGTGCTGTTGGTATAGATGGACTCGTAGGATTTCTGACTGATACCGAGCTCGGCGAATGAATCTCCGCCGTATTCCCACATCATTTCCACATAGTATTTGGATTCGTACTGCTCTTCTTCGGTAAGAGAAAGTGCGTACTCATCAAATTTCTTTTCCACGACTGCATATTCCGAGCAGCTCTTGTTGGCCTCGTCGATTATCCAGTCCTTGACATTCTTGCCGTCGATGCTCTTGGCATAGAACTGCCTTGCTGTGGTCTCTGCGGGTGTGGATGTATCCTCCGCGCCGTCTGCAGGAGCTTCCATTTCCTGAAGCTTGCTCTGTGCATCATAGTAAGCACTCTGGAGAAAGTATATATACACGCCTGCGGGCACATCAACGCCGCCTGCAGAGCCTCCCGTTCTTGTGTTGGCACCGCAGCCGGTCGTGATCCCTGCGAGCAGTGCAGCGGCAGTGGCAGCGGAAATGATCTTCTTTGCTTTCATATCAACAATCCTTTTTGTACTTGTATGAGATGATGCAGGCAGTAATCCCGCCCACAATTCAACACTTAATTATATCACAGTTATTCTCATTTGTCTATAATAATATTATTTTTGGTTTAAAATAATTAATTACACGCCTGCTGATATTGCCCTATTCGGTTATTTTGCCTATCCTTAAAGCATCTGTATCAGCCTGTGCTGCCAAAATACGATGAAAGCCTTCCGAGCCCTTCACAAAGAACACTTCGCGGGCAGGCGATGTTCATTCTGAAAAAGCCCTCTCCGCTGCCGTACTGAACACCGTCCGAAAGGAACAGCCCCGTTTTTTCAAGGATATCATCACACAGCTTATCCGAAGCGATACCCGTCTTTGAACAGTCGATCCACACAAGATAGGTAGCATGGGAGGGTACCACATCAAGAACGGGGATATTTTTGCGTATATACTCCTGCGCATACTCCCGGTTCTGAGCAATATATGTACGCAGTTCATCGAGCCATCGCCCACCCTCACAAAATGCGGCACAGGCCGCTGTGCAGGCGAACACATTCGGCTCGCCGACTTCATCGGTGTTGAGCTGTCTCCATATCCTGTGGCGCAGCACCGGATCCTTCGCCACAACAGCGGATGTCTGTATACCCGCGATGTTGAAGGCCTTTGTCGGCGCGATGCAGGTTATGCTTATCCGCGCATTTATTTCCGACACTGATGCAAACGGAGTATATTTGTACCCATGATCGCACAGGTCACAGTGTATCTCGTCCGAAACAACGGTAACGCCGTATTTCTCGCATAGCCTGCCGATCATGTCAAGCTCGTCCCTGCTCCAGATGATGCCCGCCGGATTGTGAGGATTGCAGAAAAGCATCAGGGATGTCTGAGGATCGGAAAGCACCTCTTCGAGCAGTGCAGGGTCTATGCTGTAGCTATGTGTCCCGCTGTCATATTTCAGCGGACAGGGACGGACCTTTCTGCCGTTGTTCACGATGGAGTTGAAGAAAATATTGTAAACGGGGGTGAGCACCGCCACATTCTCTCCCGGAGCGGAAAAGCGTCTAACAGCGCTTGAAAGAGTGGGGACTACACCTGCGGAAAACACCATGTCATCAGCGGTAAATACAAAGCCGTGCCTTGTATGCCACCAGTCAATATACGCCTGATACCATTCCTGCGGGATGACCGAATAGCCGAAGATACCGTGATCGACGCGCCTTTTGAGCGCGGATATTATTTCAGGAGCGGTGGGAAAGTCCATATCCGCCACCCACATGGGCAGGACATTTTCCTTTATATCCCATTTGAGGGAAGCCGTTCCCTGCCTTGACACCACGGTGTCAAAATCATACTTCATCCTTATGTCCCCCTGTGATGATCTGAGTCCTGCTCACATCCACCCTGTCAGGCTCCATGATAAGCTCACCGATATATTCTGCACTTATCCGCCCCGATGAAGGATTTTTCACGCTGTCTATGCCCGAGATTATCTGCGCATCGCAGTTGGAGTATTCAAAGGAAAGTGTGGTATTTATCAGACGGCAGTTTATCATTTTCAGCCCGTCGATATAGCAAAGCCCCTGCAGACTTTCTATCGTGCAGTTCTCAAAGGTGAGCCCGCGTGAATTCCAGCCGATATACTCGCCGCTGATGCTGCTGTTTTTGACCACCACATTCTCCGTATTCCAGAAGGAATCCTTTGAGATGAGCTCGCAGCCGTCAAATACCGAATTTTTCACGCCGTCAAAGGAATAATTTCCCGCAAGACGCAGTCCCTTTGCGCGGATATTCTCACTGTTCATGGCAAAATAGTCGCCCTTTGCGCTTACATTGTCAAGAGTGATATCCGAGCAGCTCCAGAGCGTTTCAGCCGCATTGGTAAGGGTGCAGTTTTCAAGCATGACTTTCCTGCACCGCCTGAATGTTTTAGGAGCGGCGATAAGTGTGTCCCTGACCGTAATATTGTCAGTATACCAGATGCCTGCCCTGCCCGTTTCGTGAACAGTGCAGTTTTCCATTATGATATTTTTGCTGTACCAGAGCGGGTATTTCCATTCAAACGCCGTATGGTCGATACGGATGTCGGATGAATGCTTCAGAGGCGATTCGCCCTCATCAAAAATGCAATAGGATATCTCAGAGCCCGATTCAAAGAACAGTGCCCTTTCACCCGTAAAACGCTGTTGTGTATGTCTGATACCGATCACGCTTTCTGTCATATCATATAGTATCAGAGACCGGCAATTATCTTAGGTTATCCGCCCTCCGATCGCCGATCTCTGATTAAAAGATCAATTCTGCTTGTTCAGCCACGCATATGCAATATCGAGCGCAGCATAAAGGTTAGGCTTCTCGCTCTGCTTCACCACAGCCTCAACGGGTGAGAGCTTTTCATCGGTAGCCATCTTGTAGATCTTTACCTTCTCGGAAATATCCAGATCGCCGGACTTTTCCTTGTTCACAACCTGCATCATGACAACATAGTTGTCATACATATTGCCGTAATACAGCTGATCTCCCTTTCTTACAAGAGGATAGCCCTTATATGTGAAAAACTTTTCGCTCATCATCATTCCTCCGTTTTTTACCACGCAGTCAGTATGTCCTCTCCGGCAAACATCCTGCCGAGGTTTTCTTCAAGCCTTGCGGCGTAGGTCTTTCTGCACCTGAAGCTTGTTCTTCCGTTGAGCCTTATGACACACATCCTGTCGCCGGTGTCGATAAACTCCACCGTATCGGTAAAGTCATCGGTGGTGATCTTCACGGTGATATATGCGGGGGAATCGTTCTCTTCAAGCCATATCTCCTCGGCGGGAGCCTTGAGGAAATACTGATAGAAATTCTTGAAAAGATCGGGATCCGCATCATCGCCGGTAGTGTCGCAGAAGGCCTCGAAATTCTGCTGATCACGGTTGAGGGTGAACTTGTAATCCCCGTCCGGAACAGCGATCTCAAATGTGTTGATGTTGTAGATATAGTTGCTCGTGATAAGCGGCATAGTGATATTCTCGACCTTGGCACCCAGCCAGGGAAGCCTGTCGTCATAGAAAATGAATATCACATCAAATCCGTCCGCCATGCAGTAGTAACCGTGATTATTGCCCTCGCTGTCGGCATATTCATTGCCTATATGCAGGGCTATGGTCTCGCCTGCTATCTCCCATGTAACAGTGCAGCGGGGATCGTCAAGGCCGAACTTTGCCTTTACCTCATCACTCGGAGCAGCGACAGCAACTTCGTTTGCAGTAAGGCCGAAAATGTCGTTGATAAGGTCATAGGCCTCGTCGGGGTTGCAGTCGAGCCTTACAGGAGAGGTCAGGATATGTGTGGATGAGTTTCCGCTGATGATATTCTCATCATCCTGCCGCACATCATATTCAAGGACGATGGGGTAATCTATGTCCTTGCGCTCTATGGTCACCTTGTCTACCTTGCTGTAATCCGTCTTGTCATTCTCGTCTGCAGGCTGTCTCTTTGTGTAGACCGTTCTCTCCAGGAACCAGAACTTGTTGTTGAGAAAATCCGATATACTTTCAGTATCTATTGCATATACATCATTTTTCCCGTCAAGCATGGCGTAGGTAAGGCCTGACTTCGGAGTGTCCGAACCAAC
>CAMHMM010000106.1 GCA_946186215.1 uncultured Ruminococcus sp.
ACTCTGCTGGTGCTTTCTTCCACAAGATTTTCCTTCTGTATATTGGTGAATTTCAGGCTTGTAACCTTTATAGTGGGGGCATTATGCCCGCCCAGTCTGTCGCCGATGCATATTCCGTATACAGAGTAAAAATCATCCGTGCCGTAGGCTGCCACGATATCATCATAGGAGAATACTGCGTGCTTTTCATCATATTCATAGGGCAGTACCTGGTTCCATTCGCGTGAAACATTATCCGCCAGCTTGCCGTCAACATTCCATGTCTGCCATATCAGCTCAACAGGGGAGCCGTTTTCTTCATTAAGCTCGCCTGTGAACTCATACTCGACGATGACCTCGGAATCCTTCGTCATCCATACAGGGTTGAAGTTCTGAGAATAATCCTCGTCACCCTCGACGAGAGGAGTGAACATCTTTACGGACTGCCCCCAGTTATTGGATTCCACAGCATTTGAAACATCCGCCACAAAATCCTCCGCAAATGCCGTGACAGACATAAGAGCTGCTGCCAAAAAGCCGGAAACGACTGAAACGATCTTTCTTTTATTCATTAATTTCACCTATGTCTTCAATGAGCTGTCTTAGCAACGGGCGTTTTGTCAGAACGGCAGTTCATCCTTTTCATTGATGGAAACAAATCCGCTCTTTTCCCTCAGGCTGATCGCAAACTGAACTATCATGAGTATCATGCTTGCGGTTGTAAGTGTGAATGTCGTGATAAGCAGGATCGACCTTGCTATCATAAGTCCTCTGTGTCTCATATTGATTTCCTCCTTTATTTTCCTTCAAGCTTTTTGAGTGCCTTTATTTCGTCCTTTTCATTCATGACCTTTGCATCTCTTATAAGCTTTACATCCTTTTTATCAAAAACAGCGGCGGCTTCATCCGAACGCTCGGGACGAACGCGCAACTTGCCCGTCACCAGATTGACCTCTTCCACAAAGCCCTTGAACTGCGGTGTGCTTACATATGCGCCCACCTTAGGTGTATTTTTGTATTCCACCTCATAGAAATCCTGCTCGTATTTCAGGCAGCACATGAGCCTTCCGCAGGTTCCTGATATCTTGGTAGGGTTGAGACTGAGCCCCTGTTCCTTAGCCATCTTGATAGATACAGGCTGAAACTCGGTGAGGAATGTACGGCAGCAGAACGGCCTTCCGCAAACACCGATACCGCCGAGCATTTTCGCCTCATCGCGGACACCTATCTGCCGCAGCTCTATCCTTGTTCTGAATATAGCTGCAAGATCCTTTACCAACTCTCTGAAATCCACACGGCTGTCAGCTGTGAAATAAAAGAGCAGTTTGCTGTTGTCGAATGTGCATTCTACATCCACCAGTTTCATATCAAGATTATGCTCTGCGACCTTCTGCTCGCATATCCTTGCGGCAGTCTTTTCACGCTGCTTATTGAGTTCGAGCTGCTTAAGATCCTTCGGTGTGGCAATTCTGATTATAGTTCTCAGCGGGCTTACGATCTCGCTCTCATCCACAAGCTTGGGAGCAAGAGCCACCTCGCCGCATTCGGCTCCCTTTGCGGTCTCCACCACAACACGGTCGCCTACATTTACCTTGACCTCTCCGGGGGAGAAGTAATAAACCTTTCCGTTTGCTTTGAAACGGATTCCAATTATTTCTACCATTATTTCCTTTCTATACCTGATAACGATAATGACTGTCGGTCAGCTGCACTATCAAAACTCTCATATGGCTTTGACGAAGTGCAAAATGACAGATCAGATCGTTAATGTTTAACCAAATCAAAATATCAGCTGCACAGTCTTGCCGCAAGTACTCCCGCTGCCGCAGATGCATTGCAGTTGAGGCGGCAGGCAGCCGCAGTATCCATGCAGGCATCGTACATTCCCGCAAGCCTTGTCTGTGGTATGCCCGAAAGCAGCTCGGCCTGCGTTCCCGCACAGCTCATCCGTTCGTTCATCCCGTATTTCAGGCTCATACCGTCACGCACGGCCGCTGCAAACATGGATACAAGATATTCAAGCTCAGTGCGGTCGGAGGCAGCGGATTCGAGCAGATATGCACAGCTGTATTCATCTCTTTCACTAACAGCCCTGCACAGCCTTCGGACACGGTCCACTTCGGTCATGAGTGCCTCATCGCCGCTCAGAAAGCTGATACATCTTCCGATATTGCCGCAGAATGCATCTGCCGCAGCGCTTATCTCATCTGCAGAGCTGTTCTCGCAAAGCCCGGTAAGTGCATCGATGCAGCTTTCCCTGTCTGCGGGATTTATGTGTAAGGTCATAGACCTTGACACGAGGGTGCCGAGAAATGCGCTGGTCTTTACGCCGGTAAAGATGAAATACACCGGATCGGGCGGATCCTCCGTGGCCTTGAGCAGTGCTGCCTGAGCCGCATCAGACCATCCGTCACAGTCCGTGAAGATGTATACCTTTCTGTCGCAGTCGTTGGGAGAGGTAAATGAATCGCTGACAATATCTCTAACATCATCGACGCTGTAATTCTTCTTTGACTTTTCGACGATCCTGAGATCGGGATGCTCATTTTTGAGTATTCTCCGGCAATGTCTGCATTCACCGCAGGCCGTGCCGTTTTCACACAGCAGAGCCATTGAAAGATAAACAGCCGAAATTTTCCTGCCCGTTCCCTTGTCACCTGTGATTATGTAGGAATGAACAAATCTTCCGCTTTTCTGCATGGCAGTGATCATGGAAAGAACATGATCCTTGCCGTATAGTTTTAATCCTGCCATTTTATTTTACCACATTCGCAGTCAAATTTCCATAGTTTTTCAAAAAAAATATATCTTCTTTGCAAAAAAATTCTCCGCCGACTATAAGTGCCACACCCGGAGGGCACATCGTAACGGGCTTTGCGCATACTCTGCCCAATGCATCATCCACGGATATTATCTCGCTTTTGGCCATAAAAGCATCCCTTACAGACATTGCACGCTCATGGATATATGGAGTGAAAACAGGGGAAATTCTGTCATTGCTCTCATTGGTGATATCTATATCCATAAGGATATCAGTAAGCTTTTCTATATTCTCGGGAGAAAGCCCTGTTATCATCAGCACAACATGAGTATGGTCGGAATATTCACATTCAGCGCCCTTTTCACGCAGTCTGTCTGCAAGCTGATCACCGTCGCAGCCCGAACGGGCCGCATTTATTGTTATCTTTCCGCACTCCGTGTCCTCAACAGCATATTTTGTTGAGATGATCTCTTTTGCCCTGCATGAGCATTGTTGCATTTTTTTGAAATATTCCTCACATACAGCGGGATCTACCTTGTCAAGTGACTGCATTATCATATATGACGGGCTTGAAGAGCCGAATACGCTCATCATCTGCTTTATATACCCGTCACAGCATTCCAGGGTTTTATCCGCGATATGAAGATATGCACCGCCTGTCAGGACAGGCAAGGTCTTGTGAGCCGAATCGCAGACTATATCTGCACCATGAAACAGGGGATGCAGCGGAGTGCCGTTTTCATATATGAACCGCAGGTATGCGCCGTGGGCATTGTCTACCGCAAGCTTTGCGCCATGAGCATGGCAAATATCCGCTATCTCATCAAGAGCAGTCAGCTTTCCCAGATAATCCGGAGTGGTGATATATACAAAATCCGTATCAGGGCAGCTTTCCAGTGCGTTTCTGACCGAAAGGGGAGTTATCCTTCCAGAAAGATAGCTGTCGGAATATTCAGGATAAAGCCAATGCACATCAAGATCAAGAAGCGCTGCGGCATTCAGGAATGCCCTGTGGCAATTCCTTGCAGCTATGACCTTTCTCCCGCAGACCTCAGCAAGCACCGCAAGCATGGTCTGTATGCAAAGAGTAGATCCTTCGCAGGAATACACAGTCTTGTATGAACCGAACATCTCCGTTGCTTTCTGTTCGCTTCGGGCAATGATGCCGCAGGCGGAAAAAAGATCATCCGCACCGCAGATCTCGGTGATATCATACGGGTACAAGCCTTTGTGCCCGGGCATATGCGCCCTTATGATACCGCTCTGAGCGTAATTCTTCAAAAAATCATCTATCGGGGTATACATGAATGTGCTCACATCTTTCTGCGGATCATCTCCTGTATCCGTGAGGTAGGCATAGAACGGATTATCCTTCCCTTTATCTTCTCCGAGGCTGTGTAGATATACACATCGCAGGAATGATTAAGGCGCTGAAACGGGTTCTGCGAAATACGAAGCTGTGCCAGCCGTGCAAAGGGTACGGAAATAGTGTGAAACTCATAGAATGAGCTGTACTTGGCGCAGACACAGCGCCCTCTTATCTCAAATCCGTTGGTAAGGTATGAGACAGCCTTGACCAGCAGCATCCATATCCCGGGTATCTCAAGAATGAGCGTCATGAAAAATATCAGGCCATGCCAGTCTATGAATATTACCGACAGGAAAAACGCCAGGACAGGAAGGCCGACCACCCAGAGTGCAGGCGGCCAGATAAACCTCATCGCATAGAGGAATTCCGTAGGTACATAATCCACGCCTGTTACAAATTCCGGCAGTATATTTGTCATTACCTTGTCCACAGTCATGATCATGTCGCTGTGTTCTTTTGCCCTGCCCCTCAGTCTTGATCTGCATATCGGGATAAACACTGGCAGCTCGTTTTTCAGCTTGCCGTAGCCTGTACAGCTGATATGCACCGATGCGATGCCCATGAGCTTCATCATAAGATTCTGCCGCAGATCCACCATGTTGATCTTGGCAGCGTTTATTACATACAGCCTGTGAGTGATATATCCTGTTGTTATCCTTATGCTGTTGCCGTGCCGTGTGGACTGGAAATTGCCGAGCCTCAGTACATTGGTGATAAAGGAAATAATAAAACCGATCCCGATTATGGCGGATATTTTCACGCCTACAGGAGAAATGCCGTATATCAGCGTGCTGATAAGATTGATCAGGGCATCCGAAAGGCCGCCAACGATCTCCAGAAGGTTTTCCTCAAGTTTTGTTCCGATTATTTTTGCCGCTCCCGATACAGTCGTTATCAGCAGCACCGTACCCGAAAGAGCAGAGGAAAAGAAAAAGGAAAATGCGGCAGTTACCCCCACATGAACCTTATATGCAGACTGAATGGATGGTGAACGCTTTTCAAGGACTCCGCTGAGCCTGTCAAGAAGCCTGATACATTCTCTGTGGCGCACAACAAGATTAAGATCGAATTCACTTATGGCACATGGCGCATCCGTGTCTATCCTCATACGCACAAGCTTCAGTATGTGATAGATCGGGTTCTGCTCAGCCGATACCATACAGACATTTCCGATGGAGATGCCTGTCCGTCTTTTGAACAATACGCCTGTTTCAAACAGTATCTCCTTATCGGTTATCCTGTATTTTAAAAACCACCATTTTCCGACGGCGAATACTATCATTGCCGCCACGATCAGCAGATCCCATTTCGCACCGTCAGCCCAGCGCCGCACTGATTCCATATTGAGTCTGATGGTCATAAGACCTCTGATCAGCGGTATGAACAGGAGCCACATATACCTTGTGGTGTAGCCTATTATGGCGATAGGGGATTGTCTTCTCATATTTTTCACCGCATATCAGGTTTTGTTATCCTCAAAGGAAAGCTGGACTGCATCACCGTCAAAGAAGGATATCTGTGAGCTGTCGGGAGCAGTAGGCTCAACAGCGGGCTTTTCGGCCGCCGGGGGAGCTGTGTCGAAAAATGCGAGCTGTGACATTTCGTGTTTGATTATGTCTGCGATCTCAGGCAGAGTAAGCTGCCCACCGTCTGTCTCCTCATATTTTTCCGGCTGTTCGGATACAGACTGAGCGGTCGGTTTTACAGCAGGGGACTTTCTGCGCTGTTTTTCGGGGGCGTTCATTCGCTCTGCGGTAAACTTGTCTATGGTGTCCATGATCTTTTGGCAGTCGCTGTCGGAAAGGAAAAACATGATAATATTTCCGCCCAGTGCCGACAGCCTTATGAAATTGAAGGAAGTGTACTTGGAGAATGGTGTTGACAGCAGAGTTGCGTGCTGTATGGCATCAAGGCGCATGATGCAGTATGTTCTGGAAAAAAGCCCCGAATATGAAACTATCCTGTTGTCATAGATAACATACTTGAACCTTTTGTACCACATCGGCAGTATCAGGATTATAAACACAAGATAGATAACTGCAAAGAGCATCATCACAGCCATAATGACCTTTTCGGGCAGCGAGCGCACCCTTGTCATATCCGGCAGATACTGCGGGAATTTGTCTGCAATGTACATTCTCAGGATATTGAGAAGCACTATAATAAGGATAGTAAGCAGAAGCCCTGCAAGGGAAACGAATTTCTTTCCCTTTTTATCCGAATAATATTTTTGCAAGTTTTCTGCTCACCTCTTTTCTGCTGTTTGTCAGCAATATCAGATCTCCAGCTTTTTTGTTTTGGAAAGTGTGGAATTTGAATATTTTGTATCTCCAGTGACTTCCTTTATCACATCTATAAAGGGCGGAAGCTCTATCGGTGTATCCTCACTGGGTATTTCCAGCTCGATCGTGGCCAGTTTGTCTGAAAAAGGATATATATCCGCCTCAAAGCGCTGATCCTTGTAATTGATTATGAGCCTTGTTTTCTTTACCGGCTCATATGCCGGATCGGCTTCTTTGAGGAACTCTTTATATTCGCTG